>JAVHVB010000152.1:0-6664 GCA_032160775.1 Pseudonocardiales bacterium
ACTACGGCGCCAGCGCGATCAACCCGGTCCGGCTCAAGGAGGCGATCGACCGGTTCGGGCCGATCTTCGCCCAGTACTACGGCCAGACCGAGGCGCCGATGGTCATCACCTACCTCTCCAAGGCCGATCACGTCAGCGGCGACGCGCACCGCCTGGCCTCTTGCGGACGGCCCTCGGCATTCATCCGAGCCGCTCTGCTCGACGAACACGGCAAGCAGGTGCCGGTGGGGGAACCGGGCGAGATCTGCGTCAGTGGCACCCTGCTGGCCGGCGGTTACTGGAAGCTGCCCGACGAGACGGCGGAGACCTTCCGGGACGGCTGGCTGCACACCGGCGACGTCGCCCGCGAGGACGAGGACGGGTTCTGGTACATCGTCGACCGCACCAAGGACATGATCGTGACCGGCGGGTTCAACGTCTTCCCGCGCGAGGTCGAGGACGTCGTCGCGCAGCACCCGATGGTGGCCCAGGTCGGCGTGATCGGCGTGCCGCACGAGAAGTTCGGCGAGGCCGTCACCGCCGTGGTCGTGCTGCGGCCGGACGCCCCGCGCGACGAGGAGTCACTCGCCCGGATGACCACCGAGATCCAGGACGCGGTGAAGGAGCGCAAGGGCTCCGTCCAGGCGCCCAAGCAGGTCATCGTCCGCGACGAGTTGCCGCTCACCCCGCTCGGCAAGCCGGACAAGAAGGCGTTGCGCGCCCAGTTCTGGACGGGCGGGCGGGCCGTCGGCTGACCCGCCGGCGAACCGCGCTCAGCCCGCGGCTGACCCCTTCGCCTGCGCGAACGCGTCGGCGAAATCCTTCATGTCCGCGGCCTTGCCCTCGAGCTTGAACGTGGCTCCCCGCGAGCTGATCTCCATGACGCCGGCCAGCCCCATTCGCTTCACCTCGAGCGAGTCGACGTCGGCGAACGGGACGGTGCTCAGCACCTCGGTGACCTCTTTGATCTGGCCGGTGAAGCCGACCTTGAGCTGCATGGTGAGCAGGTGGGTGTGCGTGATGGCCACCGCGCCGGGATTGCCGAGCACGATGCCGGCCGCCTCTGCGCCCTTGCGCTGATCGCCGGCCTTCTTGTTCCCGATCGCGCTGACGATCGCGCCGCCGCCGACGCTCGCTGTCGTCGCCCCGCGTGGCTTGGCGAACGCCGCGGCCAGGATGTGGTCGTCCAACTTGCCGGTCGCCGCGGCGATGATCTGATCCTGCTGGTTGGACATCCGGTACCCCCGAGTTGGCTGCGTGCGCGCATCCTCGCACGCGCGAGACTCAGCGCGGGCCGGTGCGCCCGCCGCGATAGCCTCGGACCGTGCGGGACGACGCGAACGACGGCGCGGGCGACGGCGCCAGCGACATCGAGGCACCGCGCCCCCGCCCCAAGCCGCGGCGCCGGGGCACCAACACCAACGAGAACTCCCGGCGTCGCCTCGGCCAGCTCTTCACGGTCGATGCTGCCGACCCGGACTGCGCGCCCGCCCCCTCGGCCCCGGACCATTTCCCGGGGGTGCCGCGGCCGGAACTGATCGTGTCCACGCCGGCGCAGCCGACGGCCGACCCGGCTGCGCAGCTGGGTCCGACCGGCCGGCCGCGCCCGGGCCCCGGGCATCCGCAGCCCCGCTGAGCGCGGTGTCGCGTGGCCGGGTGATCTTCCATGTGGTTGCATGACGTGCGCCGGTGATTCAGCGGAGGGTCAGGATCGGATGCGTCGAGTCGTTGCCGTATCGAACGCGAAGGGCGGCGTCGGCAAGACCAGTCTCACCGCGGGGCTCGCCGGGCTTGCCGCGCAGTCGGGTTATCGCGTGCTGACCGTCGACGCCGACCCGCAGGGCAACCTCAGCCTCGATCTCGGCTATCCGATCAACGACGGGCAGGGTCTCGCGCTCGCGATCCAGAGCGGCGCGCCACTCACTCCGCTGCGTAACGTGCGGCCGCGCCTGGACTGCGTGCCCGGCGGCTCGGCGCTGTTCGACATCCCCGGGACGTACTTCACCCGCATCGCGCACGGCCAGACGATGACCGGCCTGCGCGCCGCGCTCGACCAGCTGAGCCCGGAAGGCCCGGCCGCGGAGTACGACTTGATCCTCGTGGACACGCCGCCCGGCGAGCCGGTCCTCCAGGAGTTGGTCTTCAACGCGTCGGACTACCTGATCATCCCGACCAGGTCGGACGAGGCGTCACTCGACGGGCTGGTCACCGTCGCACACCGGTTCGCCGCGACCCGGCGCACGAACCCCACTCTCCGGCTGCTCGGCGTGCTGCTGTTCGGCGTGCGGCCGGGCAGCACGCGGCTCCAGGACGGCGTCCGGTCCTCGCTCGAGGAGGCCCTGGAAGGCGCCGCACCGGTGTTCGACACGACGATCCGGTACCACGAGAGCGCGGCCGTCGACATGCGCCGCAACGGGTTGCTGCCCTATGAGCTGACGAAGCGGCACGCGCTGGAAAAGAAGGCGCGGCTCACGCGACTGCACAACCGGGTCCGCGGCGGTGGCAGCGCTGACAAGGACACTCTGCTCAGCCGCGACGCCACCGCGCTGTCGGCCGACTACCAAGCGCTGGCCAACGAGGTCATCGGCGCGATCGTGGCGATGGAGAGCGGCCCGCGGGTCAGCGCGCACAGCTGAACGTGGGCGTCAGTTCTGGTCGGGTGCCTGAACGGTCTTGGCGAGCCGATCAAGCTCCCAGAACGCGCGCAGCGAGAGCAGCTTGCCCGCGTCGTCGACGGTGTAGTGGAAGACGCCCTCGCAGGCGCTGCGGTAGCCGTTGGCAAGGGTCAGGAAGATCGTGCCCACGTTGACGCACTCGTTCGCGCAGACGAAGGAGTCGTTGATCTCGAATTCGAAGCGGGCGACGGTCGCGATCGTGATGTCCCAGAAGTTCGAGCGGGCCGCGGGTCCGTGGTGCCCCTTGCCCTGCTCGTCGAACATCGACGGCCCGACCGGGTCCTCGATCCAGCCGTCCTCGGCGAAGTTCGCAAGCCAGGCGTCCTTGTCCTTCGTCAGCACCGCGTCGTAGGAGCGGAACGCCGCATCGCGGGCCGGGTGCGGCGCGCGCGACGGCGCCTTCCACCGCACCTCGCCCGGGGGAACTTCGGTCATGGCTTCTCCGCTCCGACGACCCACATCGAGAAGAACTGCGATCCGCCGCCGTAGGCGTGCCCGACCGCCTTGCGCGCGCCGTCGACCTGATGCTCGCCGGCGCGGCCCATCACCTGCATCGCGGCCTCGGCGAACCGGATCATCCCGGAGGCGCCGATCGGGTTCGAGCTGAGCACCCCGCCCGAGCAGTTGATCGGCAGCTTCCCGCCGATCTCCGTCTCGCCCGCCTCGGTGAGTTTCCAGCCGTCGCCCTCGGGCATGAAACCGAGGTTCTCCAGCCACATCGGCTCGAACCAGGAGAACGGGACGTAGATCTCGGCGGCGTCGATCTCCTCGAGCGGGTTGGTGATGCCGGCCTGCTTCCACAGCGCGGCGGCGCAGTCGCGGCCCGCCTGCGGGTTCACCTGGTCGCGCCCCGCGTAGGTGGTGGGTTCGGTGCGCATCGCCGTGGCGTGGATCCAGGCCGGTCGCTCGACCGCGGCCGCCGCGCGCTCACTGCCGATGACCACTGCGCACGCACCGTCGGACGATGGGCAGGTCTCGTCGTAACGGATCGGGTCCCAGAGCATCTGGGACTCCTGCACCTTCTCCATCGTCATGTCCGGTTGCTGCAGGTGCGCGTACGGGTTCTTCGCGGCGTTGCGCCGGTCCTTGGCGGCCACGATGGCGCCGACATGGCTCGGCGCCCCCGCGCGGCGGATGTAGCTGCGCACATGTGGCGCGAAGTAACCGCCGGCGCCGGCGCCCACCGGCATGTTGAACGGGACCGGGATCGACAGCGCCCACATCGCGTTGGACTCCGACTGCTTCTCCCACGCGACGGCCAGCACCCGCTCGTGCACGCCGGCCTGGACCAAGCTGGACGCGACAACCCCGGTCGACCCGCCGACGGAGCCGGCCGTGTGCACGCGCAGCAGCGGCTTGCCGACCGCGCCGATCGCGTCGGCGAGGGACAGCTCGGGCATCATCACGCCCTCGAAGAAGTCCGGCGCCTTGCCGACGACGACCGCGTCGATGTCCGGCCAGTCGACGTTCGCGTCGGCCATCGCCCGGTCGATCGCCTCGCGCAGCAGGCCGGCCATCGACACGTCCTGCCGCTTCGCCCGGTAGTGCGTCTGCCCGGTGCCCAGGACCGCAGCGCGCTCTTTCGACATCAGCGTCCTTCCATGACACAGATCAGGTTCTGCTGCAGCGCCGGGCCGCCGGTCGCGTGCGCGAGAACCCGGCCGGCCGTGCCGGCGGAGATCTGCCGGGCGGCCTCGCCGATGCGGACGAGGCCGCCGGCGAACATCGGGTTTCCGGCCAGCGCGCCGCCGGACGGCGTGATCCGGACGTCGTCGCCGAGGCCGAGTTCCGCGCGCAGGATGAGCTCCTGGTGGGTGAACGGCGTGTACAGCTCGGCGACCTCCACGCCGTCGATGTCCGCGCGCTGCGCGGCGGCGACGGCCGACGGTGAGGTGGTGAGGTCGCGGGTGCCGAGGTGCGCCGAGTCGATGGCGTGCGCGATGCCGCTGATCCACGCCGGCCGCTCGGCGAGACTCCGGGCGCGGCCCTCCGCAGCGAGCACGATCACCGCCGCGCCGTCGGTGATCGGGGCGCAGTCGTGCCGGCGCAGCGGCTGCGCGAGGTACGGCTCGGCGAGCAGCGCGTCGGCGTCCTTCGAACCGGTCACCTGGGCGAACGGGTTCGTCTCGGCATCCCGGCGGCAGCGCACGGCGACCTCGGCCATGTCCTGCTCGTTCCACTTGCCCTGGTCGATGCCGAGCTGCGCCTGCAGGCCGGCCACGCCGACCGAGTCCGGCCACAGCGGGGCGACGGTGTACGGGTCCATCTGTAGGGCCAGCGTGCGGCGCAGGTCGCCGGCCGAGGATTTGCCGAAGCCGTAGATCAGCGCGGTGTCCACCTCGCCGGTCTGGATCTTGATCCACGCCTCGTACAGCGCCCAGGCGGCGTCGACCTCGACGTGCGACTCGTTGATCGGCGGTACCGGTCCCGTCGCGTCCACCGCGGACACGAACGAGAAAGCCCGCCCGGCGAGATAGTCGGACGAGCCCGAACACCAGAAACCGATGTCGTGCTTGGTGATGCCCAGCCCGCCGAAGACCTCGCCGATGAGCGGCACCAACATCTCGACGCCGTTGGTCGTGCCGGTCGTCCGCCGCACCTGCGGGCTCTGCGCGAACCCGACAACAGCCACGCTTCTCATAGGTGCTCCTTGAAGCTGTCGTAAGGGGCATCCGGTTCGCCGGTGGGGCGGAAGTGGGTGATGTTCTGCAACCCGTACTCCCATTCCTCGCTCGGCTTCCACACCGCTTCGACGCGCAGGCCCATTCGGACGTCTTCGGCCGCACAGTCGAGGATCAGGTGCAGGAACGCGATGTCCGCGCCGTCCAGCAGGACATACGCCGCGACGTAGGGGATCGGGATCTTCTGGCCCAGGAACGGGACGTTCACGATGCAGAACGTGGTGACGACGCCGCGGTCCGGGAGCTCGACCTCCTCCTCGGTCGGCACGCCGTCCACCGGGCAGGCGCCACGCGGCGGGATGTACACCTTGCGGCACTGCGGGCAGCGCTGGCCGACCAGCCGGCCCTGCTTGAGCCCCTGCAGATAGAGCGTCTCCTGGATCGATGCCGTGTGCAGCACCTTCATCGCGATCGGGGTCGTCACCATCGTGACGTCCTCTGCCGCAGCGTCCGGCTCCGGCGCCGGAGCCCGGGCGGCGCCGGACTCCGGTTCGAAGCAGACGATGTCGCGGATGTGCCCGACCGGCGCCTCAGCCCAGCGGGCCTGCACCCGCATGCCGGTGTGCATGTCGTCGGGCGCCGGCACGTCCAGGGCGTGCAGCAGGCTGGTGTCCGCTCCGTCCAGCTTGACCAGGACCCAGGCGAACGGCCGGTCGAGTGGCTGGCCGGGCAGCGGTTCCGGGGCCCAGCTCCAGCTCACCACCTCGCCGCGGTCGGCGACGTCCACGAAATCAGTCAGCGCGGCGTGCGTGTCCGGGTCGTACTCGAGCGGCGGCACGATAACCCGGCCGTCGGCCGCGCGAACCCCCCGGATCTGACGTCGGGCGAGGCCGGTGAGAAACCGGCCCAGCGTCGGGCCGGTCGATCTCGTGTAGTCGAAACTCAGCTCGATGGGTGCACTGAGCGGCTGGACGGCGGTCATGGCAGAAGTGAAACACGTTCTAGTTATTGGAGGCAACCTTCCGGGCCGGGACGGCGTTTAGGAGGGTGTGACGCTCGAGCGGCTCGGTCCGGACTTCGACGATTTCGTCCGCGAAGCCTCGACTCCGCTGCTGCGCACGGCGTACCTGTTGACCGGCGACCACGGCCACGCCGAGGACCTGTTGCAGACCGCGCTGCTGCGCACGGCTCGGCGCTGGCGCACGGCCAGCGCCTCGCCCGAGGCGTACGCGCGGCGGGTCGTGGCAAACCTGGCGAAGGACCGCTGGCGGGACCGCAGCCGCCGGCCGGTGGAGACCGGAAAGGGCCCGGAACCCGGGCACGACGGTTCCACCGGCCAGGTCACGCTGCGGCACACCCTGCTGCCCGCTGTCCTCCGGCTACCGACGG
>JAVHVB010000153.1:0-6762 GCA_032160775.1 Pseudonocardiales bacterium
GCAGCGACCGACGACGTGTAGACCAGCCGACGCACGCGAGGTGCCGCGACCGCAGCTTCGAACACGTTGCGGGTGCCCTGCAGGTTGACCCGCCGACTCTCCTGCCGCGAGCCGAACAGGATGTAGGCAAGATGCACCACGACGTCCGCATCCGCGACCAGGTCGGCCACCGAATCGGCTTCGAGGATGTCGCCCTGGCGGTACTCGGTCTTCGTCCAACCGTGCGACGCAGCGTCGAACGGCCTCCGCGCCATGCCCAACACCCGTTCGACGTGCGGGTCGGCTTCCAGTGCGTCCACCGCCGACATGCCGATCTCGCCGGTCGGGCCGGTGACCGCGACGGTGAGTCGAGATGGTGTGCCGCTTGTCGTCGTGTTGGGCATGTACCGATCGTTCCGCACGTCTCGTTGTCGCAAACATCGGCACCGTCCGAGGCCGTGAAAGCGACTCAGTGTTCATGCGCCGGTGCGGCACGCGCGGACCCCACTGAAAAATGCACACCGGGACGACAATGCGTCAGGCAAGCCGCGCCGCGGACGTGCGACTGATCGGGGTCGGCGACGGCGAGTACACGTCCTCGAAGGCACCGGGGTTGGTGCTGGAGACGGGATGGGGGCCGCAGACGTGCCACGTCACGCACGGACGCGTTGTCCGTATGGGAGCCGGTAATACTCTGCGCGACTCCTACTGCTAGGACGCTCGTTCAGTGCGCGCCGGGCGCCTGGGCGAGGATCAGGGCTGCAGTCGCAAAGGCCGCCGTGCCGCCATGTCCAAGCACGTGATTACCCTGGGACTTATTGCAGAACAGCCTGGCTCGAACGACAGCTCCGCCGCCGCTGAGCGCTCGTGAGGGCTGGTCGCAGTTGACGCCCCCTGACGATCTACCGAGGTTCGACATGACGAAGGCAGCCGCCGCTACCGCAGCGCTGCCCACGCACGCCTCAGACGCCGATCCGGGCAGCGCGGCCCCCTTGCTGTACGACGATCGTCGCGAGCAGCAGTACCGCAAGCCGACGATGCGCGGGTGGCAGCACCTCGTCTGGTTCATCGCGTCTGTCGGCGTCAACGGGTACGTGTTGGGGCAGGTGCACGGCGACCTCCGGCTGACCGGCTTCGCGATCTACGCCGCCACCGTCAGCGGGCTGTTCGGCACGAGTGCGCTCTACCACCGCGGCGACTGGTCGCCGCGCGCGAGTGCCGTGTTGCAGCGCGCCGACCACACGATGATTTTCTTTCTGATCGCCGGAAGTGCCACGCCCGAGTTCCTGTTCGCCTTGCCCGGCGCAACAGGCAAGCTTGCGGTGGCCGCCGTGTGGACGCTCACGATAAGCCTGACGGTCACTCACCTGTGCTGGATGAACGCACCGGAACGACTCGTGGGCGGCGCGTTCATCCTGCTCGGCTGGGGAGCGGCAGCAGGACTACCGGCCGTATGGATCAATTTCGGTGTGGCCCCGGCGGTGCTCATCGTGGCCGGCGGCGTGCTCTACACCGCCGGCGCGATCTGCTACCACCGGCGCAGTCCGGATCCTCGGCCGACGGTGTTCGGGTATCACGAGGTCTTCCACGCATTCGTCTGCGCCGCGGCAACCTGTCACTACGTAGCCATCACAATCTTCCTGCTGTGATCGCTGCCGAGTGGTTCGGATTGCAAGCCCGACACAATGCCACCACTGGCGGGTAAACGCCCGACCCTGATTTGATGCGACCGCAGCCACGAGCCGAGGTGTGAGGGACGGGGGCGCGGGATGAACCCGATCGATCCGGACCGCGCTGGGGATTCGTTTCACCTGCGCGCAACGATCACCGACGGCTCGACGGTCTTCCTGTGCGCCGTAGGCATCGCTGCAGGTGGGCACGAATACGTCTACCTCGGTGATCGCAAGGGCACGATTCGCGCCTGGGATTTCGCAGGTCAGGACTTCGTCCGCGACTGGCACCTGCATCACGACGACGTGCTCGAACTACGTGCCAGCACCGTGGACGGTCAACCCGTCCTCGTCTCCACCAGCCGCGATGGGGTGTCGATCGCCTGGGAGCTGGAGCGTCGTCGCGAGTTGTTTCGCGTCGATGAGGCCA
The DNA here is from genome assembly GCA_032160775.1 of Pseudonocardiales bacterium. Lineage (GTDB taxonomy): Bacteria > Actinomycetota > Actinomycetes > Mycobacteriales > Jatrophihabitantaceae > Jatrophihabitans. The sequence goes on from JAVHVB010000153.1 coordinate 2,080, forward strand.
GCTCAGCCGCGGGCACCGTCGTCACGCTGGGCGGTGCGCCTGCCCTGGTGACGACCGACGTCGTGGCCGGACACCCCCACGGCCAGCTTCGTGTTCTGTCCCTACCGACCCGTGAGGTCATCGTCGCCATCCCGACGCGCGAGAGGTTCCTCGGCCTCTCCGAACTCGAAGCTCGGCAGGTGCTGATCACGACCGAATATGCAGGCGACGATCGAGACCGGATCACCACCTGGGACGCGCTGACCGGCGAGAAGCGCGCGGAATCGTTGCTGCCATCGGATCTCGGACGCAGCAACCTGGGCACCGCGTCGGGCCGGCCGGTGATCATGCTGTTCGGCGACTACGGAGACATCGAGGTATATGACGTCGTCACCGGCTCACCGATCTGTCGCGACACGGGACCGCACGACATGGAAAGGCGTTGGGACGGCAACACCGACGGCCACTGGGGCGTGATCGCGGACGTCGACGGCGAGCCGGCGCTCATCACAATCGAGCACCGCCAGTTGCGCGTACGCCCAATCACGGATCCGCACGCACCGGGCGCAGTCATCGGCGACTCCGCGGATCGCATTTACGCCACGTGGACGAACGGTTCGGCCACAAACATCCTGACCAGCACCTGGGAAGGTCGGCGCATGATGGTGTGGCGGAACCGGCTCAGCGAGTAGTGCACCAGCCCGTGGCATGCCCCCCATCGACCAGGTGGGCTTGACGACCGACCAGGTCAAACGCCACTACCCGCAGTGCGAGCTCTAGGGCCAACGCCTGAGCGCTCACTCGAAAGGCGCCGTTACCTCGTCCACGAACGCGGCGGCCTCGTCGAGCGCTTCGGACGCGCTGCGCGAGAGCCGGTGCGCAACTTGGAATACGTGATACTGGCGCGGCCAGAACCTGATCCGGACGTCGCCGCCGGCGACCTCCAACGCCTCCGCGTAGTGTCGCGCGTCGCCGGCGAGCATCTCCGCGGAACTGGCTTGGATCAGCACGGGAGGCATGCCGGTCAGGTCATCTCCGGTGAGCGTCAATTCGGGATGATCGCCCGGCACGCCCCGCCCGTACGACGACATCGCCGCGCGTCCGGCGTCAGCACCGGCGAACAACCCGTCCCGGCCATGCTCCCGCTCATGCGCTACGGACAGCGCCATCGACACGTCGACGACCGGCGAGAACGCGATGACGCCCGCCGGCACCGGGAGCCCGGCGCGGATCGCTCGCGGGCTGAGCCCGAGGGCCAGGTGACCGCCCGCGGAATCGCCGATCACGACGATCCTGTGCGGGTCGAGCCCCTGCGCTAGCAGCCACGTGTACGCCCGCAGCACGTCATCGGCCGCCGCCGGAAAGGGGTGCTCCGGTGCGAGCCGGTAGCTGACGGAGAAGCAGGAACGCATCGTCCGCGCCGACAGTTCAGCAACCAGGCCGCGGTGCGAGCGCGTCGAACCGGCCACGAAGGCGCCGCCGTGCACATACAGGACCACTGACTTCTCGCGAGTGGCGATCCCCGGCGCCTCGACCCACTCACCGCGCACCTGGCCGTCGACGCGTCGGAACCGCACCTGTTCCACCTGCGTCGCCGGGTCGGCGGCAAACTCGGGCCGGGTGAGCTGCCAGTCGAGCATCACCCGCAGGGCGCGGACCTCCGAACGCAGCAAGCGTCCTCGCAACGCGATACCTCGCGAGTAGAGCTCCAGCGCGCGAAGGGCGCTACGTGACCCGGTTCGGCGGAGACGGTCACGAAGCTCCGGCGGGACGCGACGAGGCCGTGCGACGTCAACATCGGACATGTTCGAACTCCCGGTGGGCGACGGCAACCTGTCCCTGCAGCGTAAGCCGCTGCCCATGGAGCCCGTCGCCCCCCGACGGGGCGGCCTCGAGGTAGCGCATCGCGTCGGCCGTTGCGCCGAGGCCGGCCCTGCCGAGGACTGGGATGGGTCAGGGCGGACAGCGGTGCGATGATCGACGTTGTGTTGGTAGGGCGCGAGGACGGCCTGGCGCGTCTGGCCGCCGCGCTCGCCACCGACGCGCCAGTGGCCGTCGTCGGCGAGGCGGGCATCGGCAAGACGACGCTGCTGCGCGCGGCCGCCAGGGCAAGCGGGCGACAGGTCTTCGAGGGCGGCGCGCTCTCGACGCTCAGCTGGATCGACTACCTCGCCCTCGAGCGGGCGATCGGTCGCCGGATGCCGGCCGGCGATCCGGCGACCGTCGCCGTCGCCGTCGAAGGTCGCGTCGGGGACGGCCTGCTCGTGCTCGACGATCTGCAGTGGGCCGCCGCCGCGACGCTCGAGGTCGTCGGCTATCTCGCCGGCCGGGTCGGACTGCTCGCCGGCCTCCGGCTCGGCGACGCGAGCGCCGACGCCGCGGTCGATCAGCTGCGCGGCGCTGACTTCGAGATCGTCCGGCTCGCTGCGTTGACGCCGGAGGAGTCCCGCGCTGTGCTCAGCCGGTTGCGTCCGGACCTCGGCCCGGGCGCGGCGGACCGGCTTGCCAAACGCACCGGCGGCAATCCATTGCTGTTGCGTGAGCTCGCCGAGACCGGCGAGCTGTCGGCATCGCTGCGGCTGGCACTGGCCGCCCGACTGCGCCGCCTCGACGAGCCGGGCCGGGAGGCGTTCGGTCTGCTGGCGCTCGCCGGGCGCCCAGTGCACTGCGACGGGCTGGGTTCCGCCGGGGCGAAGAGCCTGCTCGCCGCCGACCTGGCCGTCGCCACCGCCGATGACCGCATCGAGATCCGCCACTCGTTACTGGGCGAGGTGGCCATCGAAGAAATGTCTGCCGAGGAACGTCAGCGCCTGCATGCAATCCTGGCGCGCAACGTCGACGACCCTGGCGAAGCGGCACGTCACCACGCCCTCGCCGGTGATCGGAAAGCGGCACTCGCGGCTGCCACCCGGGCGGCAGCAGCAACCACCCGCCCAGGGGAGCGGGCCAGCCACATGGCGATCGCCGCCTCGTGCGCGGACGGCCCGGACGCCGACGCGCTGCGCCTGGAGGCGGCGCACGCACTGGAAACCGCTGACGACTGGCCGGCGCTGTCCGTGCTGCTCGACCAGCTCCGCGCCGGTCCGCCGGAAGTTCGCGCCGCCGCAGCGCTGATCCGGGCTCGGGCGGCGTGGCGGTCCGGTGATCCGGACGGCCTGCGATCCGCACTGGCCGAGGGGTTCGAGCTCGTCGGCGGAACCGGCAGCGACGTCGAAGTGCAACTGCTCGTCGAGTCGACCCGGATCCCCATCTTCCTCGATGCCGACCCGGAGGAAGCAGTGCGCAGCACGACCGCGGCATTGGACGCCGCGCGCGCGGCCGGTGTCGACATCGCCCGCGCGGAGTACCTGCACGGCACGGCGCTCTATGTGATGCAGCGGCCGGAGGGCGCGCGGTATCTGGAGCAGGCGATGGCCGCGGCCCGCGCTGCCGGGGAGGTCGGCACCGAAATGGTCGCCAGCAACAATCTCATTGCCTTCCATGAGTCGCTGGGCGATCCGGGCGTCGCCCGGCGCGTGGCGTCGGAGATGGTCGAGCGCGCGGCCGCACTCGGTCTCGGTGTCTGGGAGCGCTCGTTCCAGATGGCACTGAGCAATCTGGACTTCCACGCCGGCAATTACCCTGCCGTGCTCGCGGCCGCCGACGAACTGCTCGATCAGCCGCTCGAGTCGCGCACCCGCGATTCGCTGTTCGAGCAGCTGTGTCTCGCCCTGATCGACACCGGGCGGATCGACGAGGCCGAACGCCGGGTCGCCGCGCTGCCGCCGCGCTCCGGCGCCGACTGGACGTGGCGGCGGCAGATCGCGTGGGTGCGCACCGAGGCCGCGCTGTGGGGCGGCCGACCGCAGCGCGCCGCGGAGCTGGCCGAGGAGATCCTGGACGGACCGGAAGGCGACGCCAACCTCGCCTTCGCGCACGTCTCGCGGGCCTGGGCGCTGTTCGACCTGGGTCGCGAACCGGGACCGCCGGTCACCGGCAGCTACCCCGCCATGCTCGCTGCCGTGCCGGAGGAGACCACTGGAATCTGCTTGCTGTCCGCCGGGTCAGCGGCCGCCGCGGTGGATGCGTTCGACCGGGCGAGCGTGACGTGGGGCGGCTATCACCGCCGGGGTGAGATCCGGTGCGAATGGGCGGCCGGCGAGGCCGCCCGCCGCGCCGGCGGGAGCGACGCCGTGGATCGGCTGGAGCGCGTCGAGCAGCGGGCCGGCGAGCTGGGGATGGTGCCGTTGCTCTCCCGGATCCACCGGTCGCTGCGCGCGGCCGGCGTCCGCCGCACAGCCGCGGCCCGACGGACCGGCGGCCGCCGGATCACCGACCGCGAACGGGAGGTCCTCGACCTGGTCGGCGCGGGCCTGACGAACGCCGAGATCGCCGGCCGGCTCGGCGTCTCCCGGCACACGGTCATCTCGCAGATCGCCTCGGCCTCGGCCAAGCTGGGTGCGCGCAGCCGCACACACGCCGCCAGCCTTGTCGCCGGCGCGCGAGCCGGCTGACCGTGGCCAGGTTCATCGTCATCGAAGACGGAGGGCCGGAGGACGTGCCGAATGCGACCGCCGAGCTCGCCTCGGACGGCGCAGAGGTCGTGCACGGGTGGCGGCCGGCCCGGCGGCCGGCGGTGTGCGTCGGGCGGGTCGTCGACGAAGCCGGCGCGGCTCAGGCGGTGCTGGCCGCGGTGGCCGGCGCCCGGCTCGTCGTCGAGGCGCA
>JAVHVB010000154.1:0-2737 GCA_032160775.1 Pseudonocardiales bacterium
GTTCATCAACTGGCCGTAGTACACGTCCGGCTGGTCGATCGTCAGAGGCCCGGCCGGCGGGATGCTGCCCTCGGTGAACGCCAGGGCTTCATCGGTGCTCGTGACGCTGGTATCCGCGCGCGCCGCAACGAACCCGTAGCCGTGCGTATAAACGGTGTGCTGGTTGATCCAGTTGTCCTGCGATCCGATGAGGTTGCTCCCAGGAACCTGTTCTCGCACTCCGACCACGTAGTCGTGGGTCTCATCGGTGTGCGTCACTGGATTTTCGAGGGTGTACCTGTCGACGTCGAGCGTCGGCGAGAACCCGTACGGAATGCCGATCTTCTGGAAGTTCCGGAACGTCGGACTGATCACGTTGGGGTCGAGGATGCGGATGTTGTCCACCGTCGGGTTGGTGGTGTCGTCTGCGTCCGAGGGATTGGGGTTCCTGATCGCCTCGTACTGGTCGTATACGACCGAGCCCTTCGGATCCCCGGCGTCCTTGGTGACAATTCCGTACGCGGCGCGCGTCGCTTCGATGTTGCGCGAGATATAGACGCGTTCCTTGTCGCTCGCATTCGGCTTGACCGACACCTGCTGGACGATCGCCGGGTAGATGCCGCTGATCAGGATCGACAGCACGAGCAGCACCGCGAACCCGATGCCGGGCAGCAACACGCTGCGCAGCCACACGCTGGCGAGCACCCCGAGGGCGAGCACGATCGCTATCCAGAACAGGATCGTCTTGGCCGGCAGCGCCGAGTGGACGTCGGTGTAGGACGCACCGGTGAACTTGCTCCGCGTCGAGAAGACCAGCCCGTACCGGTCGAGCCAGTACGCGATGGCCTTGAGCGCCATGAAGACGAACACGAGCACGGTCAGGTGCCGGCGCGCGGTGAGGGTGACCTTGGGACCGGGCGTCTGCAGCCGGATCGCGCCGGTCAGGTAATGCACCCCGATGCACAGCACCAGCGAGAACAGGATCGCGGTGAAGCCGAAGCCGAGCAGCGCGCGGTACACCGGGTAGTCCCAGGCGTAGAAGCTGATGTCCCGGTGGAACTGCGGGTCCTTGATGCCGAACGACGTGCCGTGCAGCCAGAGCTGCCACTTCGCCCAGTCACCCTGGGCCGACGCACCCTCGGCGAGCAGCGCGATGATCATCACGCCGGCGAGGATCAGCTTGCGGCGCGGCTCGATCATCAGCACGTAGTTCTGCAGATTCTGCTGTTCGGCCGACATCGGCCGGAACGGGGGGCGCAGCAGGTAGGCGATCACCAGGTTTCCGCCGATGATCAGCGCCATCAGCACGCCGAAGATGAAGAACAGGCTCACCTTCGTCCAGAGCATGGTGGTGTACACCTGGCGCGCGTCCAGCGAGCCGTACCAGAGGTAGTTGATGTAGACGCCGGACAGCTTCACCAGCACGATCAGCACGACGATCACGATCGCCACGACGGACAACGCGATCTTCGTGCGCCGCGACAGGATCATCGACGGCAGCGGCCGCATCGACACAGGCTGGCTCCTCGGTTTGCGCAGACGTCCCGGTCAACGTACCTGCCGGGTCTGAGGTTCCGGCCGCAGCGTCGCTAACAGGAGGGCACGGACTCGCCGTGCTGGATGCGAAGCAGGTCCTGGACCGCGCCGTGCAACGTGCTGACCTTGACGATTTGCAGCCCGTCGGGCACCGCGCCATTGACGTCGCTGCAGTTGCCGGCCGGAGCGAGGAAGACGCTGGCGCCCTTGTCCCGTGCGGCGATCATCTTCAGTTGGATGCCGCCGATCGCACCTACATTGCCCTTCGCGTCGATCGTCCCGGTCCCGGCGATGAACTTCCCGCCGGTCAGGTCGGTCGTGCCGACCTTGTCCATGATCCCGAGCGCGAACATCAGCCCGGCCGACGGGCCGCCGATCTGGTTGGCGAGGCCGAGGTCGACGGTGAACGGCGCTAGGCAACCGGTCGTGACGACGATGCCCAGGCTGGCGCCGGTGCGATCCTTCAGCGGCGGCCCGAGCCGGACGTCGACCGATGCCGGTTTGTCGTTGCGGGTGACGACGACGGGCACGGTCTTGCCCGGCTTCTGCTTCGACAGCACCGCGGCGAGCGCCGTCGATGACGCGGCCGGTTTGCCGGCCACCGTCCTGATGATGTCGCCCAGGTGCAACAGGCCGTCGGACGGGCCCTTCGCGGTCACGTCGAGCACGCCGAACCCGCGCGGGTAGTCCAACTCGCACAGCGCGGCGGCCGTGGCGTTGTCCTGCGAGGTGATGAAGTCCTGGGTGTTCTGCTGGTTCACCTGCTCGTCGCTCTGGCCCGGCGGGTAGACCGCGGCGCGCGGCACCACCACCTCGTCCCCGCGCAGCCACGCGCTGAGCGCCTGCAACGCCGTGACGGACTCCGTGCTCACGCTCACCGTGGTCAGATTCAAATTCCCCGTGGTGTGCGTCGGCTTCTTGCCCTTGATGACGATGATCGTGCTGCCGGTGACCGGATCCGTGCCGAGCGTGTTGTAGGTCGGTCCCGGCGAGAGCACCACGTACGGGACCGGCATGGTGAGCAGCAACACGAACAGCACGAGGAACAGCAGTGACGCGATGATCAGCGTGCGCACCCGTCGGCTCAGGGACGCGAACGCCCGTCCACCGGGCACGCGGTCAACCGAAGGCACGGTTCGTCAGGGTAACGGCTGGTACTGAGCGGGCGGTCAGTCGCCGGTCCGGCCGCGGTCCTTGGACCGCGCCGTCTGGACGAGCGCGT
>JAVHVB010000155.1:0-9741 GCA_032160775.1 Pseudonocardiales bacterium
TGGCGCGCTTCGCCGAGGCCGTGTCGTCGGCGATCCGCGGTGGCGTGCCGGCCATCCAGCTGAACTACACCGAGGACGAGCTGGCCACTGCCAAGGCCTACGCCGGCGTCACCGGGTTCATCCCGCGAGTGAGCCATTTGATCGACGTCGTGCACCGGCAGCATCTCGAAAGCGCGCGGATGTACTTCGAGGACGTCCTGCGCGACACGTCCCCGACCGTGCATGCCGGTGTGGGCTTCGTGGACCTGTCCGGGTTCACCTCGCTGACCCAGTTGATGACTCCCGAGGAACTGTCCGCGCTGCTCAGCGAGTTCAGCTCGACCGTCAGCGACGTCGTGCACACCGACGGTGGCCGGGTGATCAAGTTCATCGGCGACGCGGTGATGTGGGTCAGCCCGACCGCGACGCAGCTCGCGACCGTGGCCGCCGACCTCGTCGGTCACTCGAAGGCGCGCGACGCGGGCCTGCAAGTGCGCGCCGGCCTCGCCTTCGGGCCCATGCTGGCCCTCGACGGCGACTACTACGGCAACCCGGTCAACCTCGCGGCCCGGCTTGTGGCGGCGGCCGAACCGGGCGAGATCCTGCTCAGCGGCGACGTGCACGCCGAGCTGCCCGACTCGGCAACGGTGGCCACCGAGCCACTGACGCTGCGTGGATTCGACCAGCCCGTCCAGGCCTACGTCCTGCGCAAGCAGCCGATCGGCGGGACTACCTTCTAGCCATGAGGCTCGGCCTGCCGGACAGCATCGACATCCGCGAGGTCGGCATGCGCGACGGGCTGCAGCTCGAGGAGCCGGTGCCGCTGGACGCCAAGCTCGCGATGCTCGAAGCCATCGTCGCGACCGGCGTGCGTCGCGTCGAGGTCACCAGCTTCGTCTCGCCCAAGGCGGTACCCGCACTCGCCGACGCGGACGAGGTTGCCAAGCATCTCGGCGGCTGGCCGGACGTCCACTTCTCGGCGCTGGTGGCCAACGTCCGGGGGGCCACCCGGGCGATCGATGCGGGGATCGCGAATCTCGAATACGTCGTCTCCGCCGCCGACTCGCACAGCCTCGCGAACGCAGGCCGCAAGACTGCCGACGCGGCAGCGGCGATCAGTGAGATCGCCGAGCTCGCGCATCGGGCCGGCGGCTCGCTCGAGGTGATCATCGCGACGGCGTGGGACTGCCCGTTCGACGGTCCGACCGATCCGGCTCGCACGCTGGACGTCGTCCGGTCGGCGGTTCGACAGGGCGCCGATCAGCTCTGCCTCGGCGACACGATCGGCACGGTGACGCCGCAGCGGACGGTGTCGCTGATCGACGCGGTCCGTGCGGAGGCGCCGGGGCGAGCGGTCGGCGTCCACTTCCACGACACCCGCGGAACCGGCCAGGCGAACGCGCTGGCCGCAATCCTCAACGGCGTGGCTCAGCTGGACGCGAGCGTGGGCGGGCTGGGCGGCTGCCCGTTCGCGCCCGGGGCCAGCGGCAACATCGCCACCGAGGAACTCGTCTACTGGACCCAGGACGCGGGCATCGAGTCCGGACTGGACCTCGCGGCCGTCCTGGCAGCAGCGGCCGTCACCGAGCGGGCGGTCGGGCACTCCCTGCCCAGCTCGCTGTACCGCGCGGGCGGCCGCTCCGTCCCGCGCGGCCGGTACCAGCCCTAGACTTTGCCCGCCGCCCGACTTCCCGTTAGCGTGGCGCGAGCCGCGAGCAGGGAGGCAGCGTATGCAGTTCCCGAGCATCAAGCTGCCGGACATTGACCTCGACGAGTGGCGCAGCCGGTCCCACCACCGGCGGCTCGAACCGCTGGCGAAGGACTGGGCGCTCAACGGGTTCGGCACGCCGGCGCTGATCTACATCGTGTACCTCGTCAAGATCGCCCTCTACGCGTTCGGCGCCGTGGTCGTCATCTCGGCCACCTCGAACGTGGGCGGCATCGGCGACTTCGGCGACTGGTGGACGCAGCCGATCACCTACCAGAAGCTCGTCGTCTGGACCTTGCTGTGGGAGATCCTCGGCCTCGGCTGCGGGTCCTTCCCGCTCACCCTGCGCTTCATCCCGCCGATCGGCGGCGTCCTGTACTGGGTGCAGCCGGAGACGATGCGGCTGCCGCCGTGGCCGGGCAAGGTCCCGTTCACCCGCGGCACCCGCCGCACGCTGGTGGACGTCGCGCTGTACCTCGCCGTCCTCGGCGACTGCGTCGTCCTGCTCTGTTCCGGCGCGACGCACGGCTACCCGTTCGACACCCTGCCCACCGCGCCCATCGTGGTGCTGCTGGTCGTGCTCGGCGCGCTGGGACTGCGCGACAAGACCGCCTTCCTCGCCGCCCGGCCAGAGCACTACCTCGTGATGATGGTCGTGTTCTTGTTCCCGCCGACGAACATGGTCTTCGCGCTGAAGCTGTGCATGCTGGCGCTGTGGTGGGGGGCGGCGACGTCCAAGCTGAACCGGCACTTTCCGTTCGTCGTGTCGGTGATGGTCAGCAACACACCGTGGCAGAAGTCGTCGACGGTGAAGAAGGCGCTCTACCGCGACTACCCGGCAGACATGCGTCCGTCCCGGCTCAGTGAGTTGCTCGCCCACGGTGGGACGGTTGTCGAGTTCACCGTGCCGCTGATCCTGATCCTGTCGCGTGGCGGCTGGCTGACCACCGCCGCGGTGATCGCCATGGTGCTCTTCCACCTGCACATCTTCTCGACGTTCCCGCTCGGCGTGCCGCTCGAGTGGAACGTCTTCTTCATCTTCTCGATCCTCTATCTCTTCGGGCACTACGACTACGTCGGCGCGGGTTCGCTGACGTCCACCGTGCTGACGGCCCTGCTGGTCCTCCTACTCGCGGTCGGGCCGGTGCTGGGCAACCTGCGGCCCGACCTCGTCTCGTTCCTGCCCGCGATGCGGTACTACGCAGGCAACTGGGCATCGAGCCTCTGGCTCTTCCGCAAGGACGGCAGCGAGGACCGGCTGGACAACACGCTGGTCAAGCCGGCGCGTATTCCCTTCCGGCAGCTGGCCGACCTCTATGACGAGCAGACCGCCGATCTGCTTCTCTACCGCGGGCTGGCGTTCCGCGGCATGCACTCGCACGGTCGTGCTCTCAACGGGCTGTTGACCCGCGCCGTCGACGATCTCGGCCAGTACGACGTACGCGACGGCGAGCTCGTCGCCGGCGTAGCGCTCGGCTGGAACTTCGGCGACGGGCACCTGCACGACCACCGGTTGCTGAACGCGATCCAGCGCGAGTGCGAGTTCGAGCCGGGACAGCTCCGGGTGATCACCCTGGAGTCCCAGCCGATCCACCGGCCGACCCAGCAATACCGGATCATGGACGCCGCCGAGGGCCTGCTCGAGGAGGGCACCGTGTTGGTCGCCGACATGGTGAGCCGCCAGCCCTGGCTGTCCGCCGACGACGTGACGATTCCGGTCGAGGTCAGCTTCCGCGCGACAGCGTCGGCGCCGACCGTCTTCGCGCCGACGCCCGTCGCCGAGGCGGTCGTGGCCCGTCCTCGTCCCCGGCCCCGGCCGACGGCACAGGACGGGCCCCGTCCGCGACCGCTGCCGAGGAAGCCCGTCGCGTAATGGCGATCACCCCACGAAGTCGCTTCGCAAAGAACACTTCGCGATTCCGCGTGGACCCCGGATGAGCACTGCCGCCGTTGTCGGGTCCGGGCCGAACGGGCTCGCCGCCGCCGTGGCGCTGGCCCGGGCGGGACTCGACGTCACGGTGATCGAGGCCCGGGACACGATCGGCGGAGGCACCCGCACCGAGGAGCTGACGCTGCCCGGTGTGCTGCACGACGTCTGCTCGGCGTTCCATCCGCTCGCGGTCGGCTCGCCGTTCCTGCAGAGCCTCGAGCTGGAGCAGTACGGCCTGGAGTGGTGCTGGCCGGAGATCGACCTGGCGCACCCGCTCGACGACGGACGCGCCGGGGTACTCGTGCGCTCGGTGGACGAGACGGCGGACGGCCTCGGCGCCGATGCTGATGCCTGGCGGCGCCTGTTCGCCCGTCGGGCCACGCGGTTCGACGACCTCACCGCGGACATCCTGCGGCCGGTCATCCACCTGCCCCGGCACCCGCTGCTACTCGCCGGTTTCGGGCTCACCGCGCTGCGACCCGCGTCCTGGGTGGTGCGCCGGTTCGCGGACGAACGCACCCGCGGGCTGTTCGGCGGCATGGCCGCGCACGTGTTCCGGCCGCTCTCCCGCCCCACGACTGCCTCGGTCGGCCTCGCGCTGGGCCTGTCCGCGCACAAGTACGGATGGCCGGTCGGTCGCGGTGGTTCCCGGGCCATCACCGACGCCCTCGCCGCTGCGCTGCGCGATCGCGGCGGCCGGATCGAGACCGGCCGGCACGTCGGCTCGCTCGCCGAGCTGGACGCCGACGTGATCATGCTCGACCTCGCGCCGCGCGGAGTGCTCGAGCTCGCCGGCGACCGGCTGCCGAAGCGCATCGCGCGGTCCTACCGCCGCTACCGGTACGGGCCGGCCGCGTACAAGGTCGATCTCGCGGTCGAGGGCGGCATGCCGTGGACGAACGAGGCCTGCCGGCGCGCCGGGACGGTGCACGTCGGCGGCACGTTCGAGCAGGTCGCCGCCGCCGAGGCGGAGACCGCCCGGGGCCGGATGCCGGAGCAGCCGTTCATCCTCGTCGGCCAGCAGTACCTCGCCGATCCGACCCGCTCGGCCGGCGACGTCCACCCGATCTGGGCGTACGCGCACGTGCCGAACGGCTACGCCGGCGACGCGACCGAGGCGGTGCTGCGCCAGCTCGAACGCTTCGCGCCCGGGACCCGGGAGCGGATCGTCGGGCAGGCCGTGCGCGGTCCGCTCGAGTTCGAGCAGTACAACGCGAACTTCGTCGGGGGCGACATCTCGGCCGGCGCGAACGACGCGATGCAGATTCTGCTGCGCCCGCGCCTCGCGGTCGATCCGTATCGCACCGGCATTCCGGGGGTGTACATCTGCTCGGCAGCCACCCCGCCGGGTGCAGGGGTGCACGGCATGTGCGGCGCCAACGCGGCCACCTCAGCCCTGCGCCACCTCGCCCGGTAGCGGTTCCAGCACGGGTGAGGTCAACAACGCTGGAACTTCCATCATTGCTTTGCATCCGTAACGGTCGCTAACTCCGGTAGCCGCGCAGCGTTAGCAGCCACTGCGGGTGCAGAGGCCCCGTGTGCCGAGTGCCGCCGCACCGACTACGGTGACGCGACGCAGGTGCGCGCTCAGTTGTTGTTGTTGCCGGTCACTGCCACGGTGACGCCGAGGCCGACGATCGCGAGCCCGCCGGCACCACCGATCGCCGCCAGCCGCCGGGGCGAACTCGCCAGCCAGGTCCGCGCCGTGCCTGCGGCGAGCGCCCACACGCTGTCACTCGCGATCGCGATGACCGGGACGAACGCGCCGAGCACCAGCAGCTGCAGCCACACGTGGCCACGGTCCGGGTCGGTGAACTGGGGCATCACCACGGTGTAGAAGACGATCATCTTCGGATTGGACACCCCGACCAGCACGCCGTCGAGGAACAACCGCCGGCCGCTGCGCGCGACGACCGACGCCCCGAGCGCCGCACTGAAGTCGTGCCGGTGGCGGAACGCCTGGATGCCGAGGTACACGAGGTACGCGGCTCCGACGAGCTTGATCACGGTGTAGACCTCGCTCGACCGCTGCACGATCACGCCCACGCCGGCCGCCACCGCGATGACCTGCAGATAGCAGCCGACCGAGTTGCCGACGAGGCTGACGAACGCGCCGCGCCGACCCGTCGACAGCGCCCGGCCGATCGTGAACAGCACACTCGGGCCCGGGATCACGATGATGATCAGCGCGGTGACGAGGAAGGTGAGCAGCCCGTCCGTTGGTGGCACCCCGCGACGGTATCTCGCGCGTGGACGCGCGCCGACCGAATTCCGCACTAACGTCTGGCCGATGACGGTATCGAGGGCGGCCATCGCGGTGATCGGCGAGGCACTGCTCGACGTCGTCGAGCTGGGCGACGACGAGCCGCGGCTGGCCCGCCCCGGCGGCAGCCCGTACAACGTCGCGCTCGGCCTGGCCCGGCTCGGTCAGTCGGTGTCGTTCGTGGGCCGGCTGTCCCGGGATCCGCTCGGGACGATCCTGCGCAGCCACGCCCAGCGCTCCGGTGTCGACCTGTCCCTCGCCCTCGACACCGACGACCCGACCACCGTCGCCCTCGTCGAACTGGACGGCACCGGATCGGCGCAGTACCGCTTCGGCGTCACCGGCACGGCCGACTTCCGATGGACCCACGAAGAGCTGGCGCGGCTGCCGAGCGGGCTCGGCGCCGTCCACTTCGGCTCGCTCGCGTCCTGGCTGCCGCCCGGGGCAGCGGCCATCACCGGTCGCATCGCCGCGCTGCGGGCGGGCGGCGCGCTCATCACCTACGACCCCAACGTGCGCCCGCTGCTGCAACCCGATCGCGCGGGCGCCCGGGCAGCCGTCGAGGCCGCCGTTGCGCTCGCGCACCTGGTCAAGACCAGCGAGGAGGACCTCGACTGGGTGCGCCCGGGTGAACCGATCGAGGACGTCGCCGCCGACTGGCTGGCTCGCGGTCCGGCCGCCGTCGTCGTCACCCGCGGCGGTGCCGGCTCGATCACGGTGACCTCGGCCGGCGTCCTGGCCCGGCCCGCCGTGCCGGTGCGGATCGTCGACACCGTCGGCGCCGGGGACGCCTTCATGAGCGGGCTGCTGGATTCACTGGCGCGGCGCGGGCTGCTGACACCCGGCGAAATAGTGACCGCGCCGTACGCGGACGTGCTCGACGACGCGGCGCTTATCGCGGCGATCACGTGCTCGCGTGCCGGTGCGAATCCCCCTCGCCGGGAAGACCTGGCATCCTTTCGCGCGTGAATACACCCCACGAAATCGCTCCGCAAAGAGCGCTCCGCGATTCCGCGGGCATGGCCAGGCAAATGGTGACGACTGCTCCGGCTTGCCCGTGATGGATTCGGCCGACACCGCGTGGGTGCTCATCTGCGCCGCCCTCGTCCTGTTCATGACCCCGGGCCTGGCGCTGTTCTACGGCGGCATGGTGCGCAGCAAGCACGTGCTGTCGATGCTCGCGCAGAACTTCGCGGCGATCGCGGTCGTCAGCGTCGTCTGGGCGCTCGTCGGCTTCACCCTTGCGTTCCACGGCGACGCCGGCGGATCCGGCCTGATCGGCGACCTGCACCTCGCCGGGATGGCGCATGCCAACGAAGCGCTGCCCGGCTTCTCGCTGACGATCCCGCAGAGCGCCTTCGCCACCTTCCAGATGATGTTCGCGGTCATCACCGCGGCCCTGCTCACCGGCGCGGGTGCCGACCGGATGCGGTTCGGCCCGTTTCTCGTCTTCACCGTCCTCTGGACGCTCGTCGTCTACGTCCCGCTCGCGCACTGGTCGTTCACACCGCACGGCTGGCTGGCCCGGCACGGGCTGCTCGACTTCGCCGGCGGCACGGTGGTGGAGATCAACGCGGGCGCGTCGGCGCTCGCGCTCGTGCTGGTCCTGGGCCGGCGGCGCGGCTGGCCGCAGGAGCCGATGCCGCCGCATTCGCTGCCTCTCACGTTGCTCGGCGCGGGCATCCTGTGGTTCGGCTGGTTCGGCTTCAACGCCGGTTCGGCGCTGGCCTCCGGCTCGCTCGCCGCGCAGGCGTTGCTCGGCACCCATCTGGCCGCGTGTGGCGGGCTGCTCGGCTGGATCGTGGTGGAGAAGCGCGCGACCGGGCACGCCACCACCCTCGGGGCCGCGTCCGGCGCAGTGGCCGGGCTGGTCGCCATCACACCCGCGGCCGGCTTCGTCAACAGCCTCGGAGCCCTGGGGCTCGGCTTCGTCGCGGGCGTCGTCGGCCTGCTCGGCGTGCGGCTGAAGTTCCGGCACGGCTACGACGACTCGCTCGACGTCGTAGCGGTGCACGGCATGTGCGGCGTCGTCGGCACCCTCGCGGTAGGCGTGCTGGCGACCCGGACGGTGAACCCCCTCGGCCGCGGGCTGATCGACGGCGGCGGGTTCCATCTACTCGAGTGGCAGGCCATCGGCGTCGTGTCGGCGGCCGGCTGGGCGTTCGTCGGGACCGGTCTGATCGCCCTGCTCGTGCACCGCACGCTGGGGCTGCGCGCGACGCCGGAGGACGAGCTGGTCGGACTGGACATGGCGGTGCACGCCGAGACCGCCTACGAGCAGGGCGCGCTCGGGGCGCGATAGCGTCGCGGCGTGCGCCGAACTCCCGCTGCTGCCGCCACCCTGGTCGTCCTGCTCGCGGGCTGCACCTCATCCGGGAGCGGCCAACCGGACCGCGCATCGCGCACCCACACAGGCCACCGCGGGCAGCACGGCGGGCACCACGGCCGCGGCTCCGGTTCCGGATCGCCGATCGCGGTGCCGACCTCCGGCGCGTCGACCGCTCCTTCCGGGGTCGGCGGCGCACGCACCGTGACGATCCTCGGCTCGGGCGACGTGCTGATCCACCCGCCGCTCTGGCAGCAGGCACACCGGGACGCACGCGGCGAGGGGCAGTCCGGCTACGACTTCGGGCCGATGTACGCGAGCATCGCCCCGGACGTCGCCGCCGCCGACGTCGCGACCTGCGAGATGGAGACCCCGCTCGCCCCGCCGGAGGGCCCGTTCGTCGGCTGGCCGACGTTCAGCGCGCCGCCACAGGTGCTGACCGCGCTCAAGGACGTCGGCTACGACAGCTGCACCACGGCGTCCAACCACAGCCTCGACCAGGGCTATCCCGGCCTGAAGCGGACACTGGACGAGATCGACGCGGCGGGGCTGCTGCACACCGGCAGCGCCCGCTCGCCCGACGAAGCCGCAACGCCGCTGATCATCACTACCGACACCGGTGTCAAGGTCGGCCAACTGGCGTACTCGTTCAACTTCAACGGTTTCGAGCCGCCGGCGGGGATGAGCTGGGAAGCCAACCTGATCGACATCCCGGCGATCCTCGCGGCGGCGAAGGAGCTCAAACAGGCGGGCGCCGACGTCGTCGTCCTGTCCATGCACTGGGGCGTCGAGTACGAGCACCTGGCGACCCAGGAGCAGCGGGACCAGGCCAACCAGCTGCTCGCCTCGCCGGACATCGACCTGATCCTGGGCGACCACGCGCACGTGGTCCAGCCGGTCGAGCGGATGCACGGCAAGTGGGTGTTCTACTGCATGGGCAACCAGATCTCGCGGCACGAGGACCCGATCGCCGACAGCCGCGAGGGCGTGATGCCGGACGTGACGTTCACCGAAGTGCGCCCGCACCACTTCCGCGCCACGCTCGTGCGGGCCGTCCCGACCTGGATGCAGGACGAACCGGACCTGCGGCTCCTCGACATCCCCCGGGTTCTGGCCGACGACACCGCGACCACCCGGCAGCGGGACGAGGTCACCGCCGCGCGGACGAGGATCGTGCAGTACCTCGACGCCTACGGCGCGCTGGACGACGGGCTGCTCGTGCCCTGATCAGTCGGTCGGGCGTCCCGGCCACGCCTGCGGTGCGCGGCGTCCAGGATGCTGCCGGCGAGCACGCCGGCGCTGACCAGCGGCAGCCACACCCAGATGAAGTACACGTCCAGCGCGTCGAACAGGAACATGACCAGCGTGTAGACGACGAACGGAGCGAGCACGGCGGCGAGGACCCGGGCGCGCACGTCGGAATGCTGGCGCAGCAACTCGAGGTCGGCTGCGGTCGACTGGTTGCCCTTGCCGACGCGCGGCGCGGCCGGGTCGACGGGCGCGGGTTCAGCGGCTGCGGGTTCGCCCGGCTCGGC
>JAVHVB010000156.1:0-4410 GCA_032160775.1 Pseudonocardiales bacterium
TGACATGCTCGGGTCGCAAGCTCCCCTCGGTGGCCCCTCGCAGTGCGCCTGCCTCGATGCCCCGCAACCGGCGGTGCGGCTCGGGCTCTCGTCGGTGCGCACGATCGGCACCGATCTCGCCGACGCGATCGTCGCCTCCCGCGATGCTGACGGACCGTTCACGTCGATGGCCGATCTCGCCCGGCGGGTCGGGCTGACGGCCGACCAGGTCGAGGCGCTCGCGACGGCCGGCGCCTTCGACTGCTTCGGTGGCGGGCGGCGCGACGCGCTGTGGGGCGCCGGGGCCGCAGCCACTGCCCGTCCCGGCCAACTCGACATCGCCACCTTCGACGAGACCGCGCCGCCGCTGCCGCAGCTGACCGGGCCGGAGCAGCTGATCGCGGACATGTGGGCGACGTCGATGACGCCGGACATCTACCCCACCGCGCTGATCCGTCCCCGGCTCGCCGCGCTCGGCATCGTCGCGGTCACCGATCTGCGGGCCATCGAGAACCGCACCCGGGTGACGATCGGCGGGGTCGTCACGCACCGGCAGCGGCCGGCCACCGCGCGCGGTGTCACCTTCCTCAACATCGAGGACGAGACCGGCATGGTCAACGTGATCGTCGACGAGACGGTGTGGCAGCGGCACCGGCGAGTGGCGCGCGAGTCGGGCGGGCTGCTGATCCGCGGGATGCTCGAGCACACCAGGGACGGCGTCCTGAACGTCATCGCCGAACGCATCGAACGACTGCACCTCGGCCTGCACACCAGATCCCGCGACTTCCGATGAGCGCGTTCCGCTGGAAGGTGGCCGACGCGGGCGAGCCGGTGCTCTTCGCGGCCGAGGAGTTGTTCGTACCCGATCTCGGCAGCGGACGGATGTCCGATCTCGAGTTCATCCACGTCACCGCCAAGCGGATCCTCAATCACGTCCCGTCCGCCTCGCGCGCCCCGGCGAACTGGACGATCAACGTCTACCGCGGCTGCTCGCACGCGTGCAGCTACTGCATGTCCGGCGACACGCCGATTCTGATGGCGGACGGTCGAATCAAGCCGTTGGCTGAGATCAGTCCCGGCGACTACGTGTACGGCACCACCTTCGACGGCAAGTACCGCCGGTACACGCCTACCGAGGTGCTCGATCACTGGCGGACCCTGAAACGCGCGCATCGCGTCACTCTCGAGGACGGCACCGAGCTCATCGCGAGTGGCGATCATCGGTTCCTCACCGCGTCCCGGGGCTGGAAGCACGTCGCACCTGCGATACGTCCCGTCCAGCGACCCTTTCTGACGACCAACAACGAGTTGCTCGGTGTCGGCAAGCTCGCAACCCCGCCGATACACGATGTCGAATATCGAGACGGCTATCTCACCGGGATGATTCGCAGCGACGCGAATCTTGCGACCTATCGATACGAGCGTGCTGGGCGAAGTCACCCGACTGTCCATCGGTTCCGGCTCGCTCTCACAGACGCCGAACCCCTCGGCCGAAGTCAACGCTTTCTCGCCGAGGCCGGCATCTCGACGAAAGTCTTTGACTTCTCACCGGCCTCTGAAACTCGTCGCGCGATGACCGCTATCAGCACGTCGGCAGAGGCGTCGGTCGACCGCATACGCCAGCTGATCGCCTGGCCGCCGGATCCGTCGAGCGCTTGGCAGCTCGGATTCCTGGCGGGAATCTTCGACGCGGAGGGCAGCCACAGCACCGGTGTGCTGCGCATTGCCAGCGCAGACGACGAGATCCTCGACTGGATCATGCGTGCGGCAACGACGTTCGGATTTCAAGCGGTGCTGGAGCCTGCTCGACCCACTGGAGTACGAAGCATCCGAATAGCCGGTGGATTGCGCGAACGACTGCGATTCTTCGTCTTGACCGATCCGGTCACCACACGCAAGCGGCGGATCGATGACGTGGCGATCAAGTCCGACGCTCGGCTGCGCGTTGTCTCGGTCGAGGACCTGGGCATCGAGATACCGATGTTCGACATCACCACCGGCACCGGCGACTTCATCGCGAACGGCGTTGTGAGTCACAACTGCTTCGCCCGGCCGACGCACGAGTTCCTGGGGTTCGACATCGGGGAGGACTTCGACCGGAAAATCGTCGTCAAGATCAACGCCGTCGAGAAGCTGCGCGCCGAACTGGCCGCGCCGTCGTGGCGTGGCGAGGCGGTCGCCATGGGGACGAACACCGATCCGTACCAGCGCGCGGAGGCGAAGTACAAGCTCACCCGCGGTGTGCTGGAAGTGCTGGCCGAGCGGGCGAATCCGTTCTCGATCCTGACGAAGTCGCCGCTCGTGACGCGCGACCTCGACGTGCTGATCACCGCCGACCAGCGTGCCGACGTCACCGTCAACTTCTCGATCGCGACACTGGACGAACGGGTCTGGCGAGCCACGGAGCCCGGCAGCCCACACCCGCGGCGGCGGATCGAGGCGATGGCGAAACTGTCCGCCGCGGGCATCCGCACCGGCGCGCTGATGATGCCGATCCTGCCCGGGCTCAGCGACGCGCCGGAACAGCTGCGCGCGACCGTCGCCGCGATCAACGGGGCGGGTGGGCGACTGCTCGGCATCGGCCCGCTGCATCTGCGGGCCGGCGTGCGCGAGCATTTCCTCGGCTGGCTGGCCGGGGCCGATCCGGAGTTGCACGCCGACTACCTGCGCCGCTACGCGGGACGGGCGTACGCGCCGAAGCACTACACCGACGAGCTCTACCGCCGCGCCGGCCTCCCCCGTTGAGTGCAGCGGCGCCGGTCAGCCGTTGCGCAGGCGGGCGGCCTGCTTGGTGAGGTGATCGCGTTCGGCGGTACTGCGTGCACCGGCCGCCGCCGTCGCGTAGTGCTCGGCCGCGAGTTCGACGTTACCGGCGCGCTCGTGCAGGTGCCCGCGGACCGCGGCCAGCCGGTGATGGTCGGGCAACCGCTCGTCCAGCCCGTCCAGCGCGCGCAGGCCGGCGAGCGGGCCGTCCACCTGGCCGACGGCGACTGCCCGGCTCAGCGCCGCAGCCGGATTGCCGGTGAGTGCCACCAACTCGTCGTACCACTCGAGGATCTGCGACCAGTCGGTCTCCTCCGCAGTGGCCGCGTCATCATGCAGCGCGGCGATCGCCGCCTGGATCTGGTACTCGCCGCGGCGTTCCGCGGCGAGTGCGGTCTGCAGGATGCCGACCCCTTCGGCGATCGCGGTGTGGTCCCAGCGGGAGCGATCCTGCCTGTCGAGCGGAACCAGCGCGCCGTAGTCGTCGCTGCGCGCGGCTCGGCGCGCGTTGTGCAGGATCATCAGCGCGAGCAGTCCCGCGATCTCCGGATCGGCGCTCTCCCGGGCGAGCTGCCGGGTGAGCCGGATCGCCTCCGCGGCGAGATCGACCCGGCCGCCGTACCCCTCGGTGAAGATCAGGTAGAGCACCCGCAGCACGAGCGCGACGTCGCCGGGCGCGGCGAACGGCTCGCCGGCCACAGTCCGCTTCGCCCGGCTGATCCGCTGCGCCATCGTCGCCTCGGGCACGAGGAACGCCTCCGCGATCTCGCGCGTGGTCAACCCGCCCACCGCGCGCAGCGTCAGCGCGATGGCACTCGCCGGGCTGAGCATCGGGTGGCAGCACAGGAACAGCAACCACAAGGTGTCGTCCGTCTGCTCGGTCGGCCCCGGCAGCGGCTCGTCGAGCACGGACTCCTCGCGCCGGCGGCGGGAGATCTCCGAGCGCTGCGCGTCGATCACCTTGCGCCGCGCGACGGTGATCAGCCAGCCCAACGGATCGGCCGGCGGCCGGTCGGCCCAGGACAGGTGCGCTTCGAGCAGCGCCTCCTGCACGGCGTCCTCGGCCGCCGCGAAGTCGGTCCCGCGGCGGACGAGGATGCCCAGCACCTGCGGCGCGAGGCTGCGGATCAGCCTCGTGTCGTCGAGCGGATTCGGGTTCACTCGACGGTGAATGCCGACTCGTCAACGCCGAGTTCGTCGAGAAAGCGCTGGCGGGGCGCGTCCTCCATGAACGGACGCACCTCGAGCCACTCGTAGACCGGCTTGCCGCCCTTGCCCGGCGCCGAGGACACGTAGGCAGCCACCTCGTGCGCCCGCTCGACCGAATCGACGTCGATGACGAACCAGCCGGCGATCAGCTCCTTGGCCTCGGGAAACGGGCCGTCGACGACCGGCGCCGCGTCCTTGCCGCCGTACTGGACGAAGGAGCCTTCCGGGCTCAGCGCCTGTGCGTCGACGAATTCGCCGCGCTCGCGCAGCATGTCGGCGATGTGGTGCTGGAACGCGATGTGGTCGCGGATCTCGTCCGCGGTCCACTCGCTCATCGGCGCGCAGTTCGGGTGCTGCTCCGGCCCCCCGTTGTAGTGCTTGAGGATGAGGAACTTCGGCATTTCGTACTCCCTTGCTCGTGGCGGCCATCCTGCCGCCTGCACCCCTAGGACGGAGCCG
>JAVHVB010000157.1:0-4458 GCA_032160775.1 Pseudonocardiales bacterium
GTTCGTCGTGGCGAGGGCCGCGCGGGGGTAGGCGCTCCAGACGAGGTGGCCGGCCGCGTCGAACTGCGCGTGGCCGCCGTACACCTGACACCAGCTTGTGTCGCAGATGTCGTAGTGCCGGCTGCGCGGATGGTCGACGGCGTAGGCGCCATAGGTGCGCGCGGCGATGGCCTGGGCGTTCACCGCGGCGCGGGGCCAGCTGGTGGGCACTTCCTCGGGCACGACACCCGCGGTGTAGTCGTCCATGCTGACCTTGTTCACGGTCAGCACGCCGTCGCCGCTACCGGACGGCGTGGTCCGCCAGGCAACCAGGGAGCCGAGGTAGTCCCGGCGGCTGCCGTCAGGCGGCAGGGCCCGCACCGGCTCCCCGCTCGAGCGGTGGAAGGAGGCCCCGCTCGGCAGCTGCGCCTGCACGAGGGTCCAGGTAGCGCCCGGGGCGCTCGGCAGCCGTTGCAACCAGAGTCCGTCGCCGGTGCCGGCCACCAGCCGGTACCTGCTGACGCCCGCAGTGGGCAGTGGGTCGGTTCTGCCGGTCACGATGAGGTCGGCCGCCGGCGCGACGGTGAGCCGGGGGCCGACGGCACTGAGTTGCACCCGGATCCGGCTGTCCGGGCGCTGGGTCAACGTCGTACCGGGGTAGTAGAAGGCCACGATCTGCGGCGCGGTGAGCCCGGCCATAGCCGCGCCACGGGCGCCGTACTGACTCATCCCGTGCCCGTGCCCGATGCCGAGCATCGTCACCGTCACCGAGCCGGCGGGGGTGACGACCAGCGCTGCGGCCGGGGTGGACCCGAAGGTTGCGCAGGCACCGGCGAGCGCCAGGACTGCGACAGGCCCGATGCGCGCGGAGCGGTGCGTACGACCTCGGCTCATTACCAGCCCATCCGGCAGACGACGTGGCGACACGCCGAAGCGTACGGGCGACAACCCCATAGGGCTACTCTTGCCACTTTCCTAACACCGATCCCAACCGCCCCGCGGGTATGCAACCGTGTCGCGCCGCGGTCGGCGGCGGTCACCGCCCTAACCTCGACTCGATGCCTTCCGAATCGTCCGATCCGCCCGGTGCCTTAGCGGAATTGCCCGCCGCCGGGTCTCCCGCCGCCGGGGTGCACCCGGCGGGATCGGGCAGCCGGCACGGGATCCGGGTCGGGGTGCGCGCCCTGTTCGCGTCCCTCTCGGTGCTGATCCTGATCGGCTCCGGCGTCGCGTGGGTGACGTTCAAGAACTTCACCGCACACGTTCCGCACGGGCTGCCGGTGCCGGCGCTGGCGGCGGGCGAGTCGGATCCCGACGGCGCCGCGCAGAACATCCTGCTGATCGGCAGCGACACCCGGGCCGGGGCGACCCGGGCCGAGCTGAAGGCGCTGCACACCGGGCAGGACAAGTCCACGGTGAACGCGGACACGATGATGGTGCTGCACGTCCCGGCCGACGGCGCGCACCCGACGCTCGTCTCGTTCCCGCGCGACTCGTGGGTCACGATCCCGGGCCACGGCCGGGGCAAGATCAACTCCGCCTACCCGGACGGCTACTACGCGGCGAAGTCGGCCGGCAGCTCCGAGCGACAGGCGGAGAGCGCCGGCATCGTGCAGACGATCCGCACGATCCACGCACTGACCGGCCTGTACGTCGATCACTACATGCAGGTGAGCCTGCTCGGCTTCTACCGGATCAGCGAGGCGATCGGCGGCGTGCGGGTCTGCCTGAAGCGGGCGCAGAACGCGAGCACCGACCGTGACGCGTACGGCAGCGGCTACTCCGGCATCGACCTGCCCCGGGGCGTGTCGGTGATCAAGGGCGTCCAGGCGCTCGCCTTCGTGCGGCAACGGCACGGGCTGCCGCACGGCGACCTCGACCGGATCAAGCGCCAGCAGTACTTCCTGCGTGCTGCCTTCCAAAAGATCCTGTCGGCCGGCTCGCTGCTCAACCCGTTCAAGACGCGTGATCTGCTCGAGGCGATCAGCAGCTCGCTGCTCGTCGACCCGGACCTCGACCTGATCTCCCTCGCCCGGCAGTTCGCGACACTGACCGCCGGCACGATCACCTACGTCACGATCCCGAACAACGGCTCGCAACTCATCTACCCGGACGGCGTCGAGACCGCCATCGTCGCGGTCGACCGCGCCGCGATGCCGTCGTTCGTCGCGTCCCTCGACGGCCACGGGAACCCCGCCTACGACGCGGCCACCGCGGCCGCGCCGGGCACGGTCACCGTGGACGTCCTCAACGGGACCGCCATCGCGCGCCTTGCCGCCCGCAACGCCGCCGGGCTGCAGCAGCTCGGCTTCCGGACCAACGTCGTCGACTCAACCTCGGCGCCGACGCGAACGAGCCTGATCGAGTACCCGCCCGGCCGGGAGGGCCAGGCCAAGGCGGTCGCCGCCGTGGTGCCGCAGGCCAAGCCGGTCATGACGCCGGATGTGTCGCGGGTCACGGTCGTGCTGGGCTCAGACGGCCGCTGGGTGCAGGGCCTGGCGCAGCCGACACACCCCGCGAACGGCGGGCACGGCGGCGGCGGCGCGGCCGACGGGCTGGGCTGCATCGACTGAGCAGGCCCGGAGCCGCTCAGCGGCCTCACACGGGTATGACTTGTAGTCTCGCGGGATGGCGTCCCGTCCACCGACCGTGGACCCGAGCGCGCCGCTCCCCCCGCATCTCGATCCCCGCGGGCGGCACCGCGGGCAGCACGGGTCGCACGTGCATGCCTACCGGCTGGTCGGCCGATCGATGGGCGCGCTGCTGTCGGCGTTCCTGCTGCTGCTCGCCGGGTACCTGTGGTGGAACTTCCGCACGCTGAACCAGGGCCTGCAGCGGCTGCCGATCGACTTCCACGCCGGGCAGTCGTCCGCGACCCCTGACGTCGACGGGGAGGACCAAAACATCCTGGTCGTCGGCAACGACGACCGGTCGAACCTGTCGTTGCAGGAGGCGCGCGACCTGCACGTCGGGCTGGACGGCGGCAGCCTGGCCACCGACACGATGATGGTGGTGCACCTCCCGGCCAACGGTGACAAGGCGCAGATCATCTCGCTGCCGCGCGACGCCTACGTGGACATCCCCGGTCACGGGAAGAACAAGCTCAACGCCGCCTACGTCGACGGCTACAACAGCCTCAAGCAGGGCGCGTCCTCGGACGCCCGCCGCACGGCCGGCGCCAACCTGCTGATCTCGACGATCTCCAACCTCACCGGCCTGAGCATCGACCACTTCGTGCAAGTCAGCCTCATCGGCTTCGTCAAGATCAGCGACGCGGTCGGCGGCGTGACGATCAACCTCTGCCACGCGGTCGACGACTCCGCCGCGGCCAATGCCGGGCACTTCGAGGGCGGCGGCTCGGGCTTCAAGATGTCCGCCGGTGAGCACAAGATCTCCGGCGTGACCGCGCTCGAGTTCGTCCGGCAGCGGCACTTCCTGCCCAACGGCGACCTCGACCGGGCGGCCCGGCAGCGCTACTTCCTCACCCAGGCGTTCAGCAAGATCTCCTCGGCCGGCACCTTGCTTTCCAGCCGGTTGGGCTCGCTGGTGAAGGCGATCGACCAGGCCATCTACGTGGACAGCGGGTTGGACATCAAGAGCCTCGCGCTGCAGGTCGGCAGCCTCGACCCGAACAACATCAAGGGCAAGCTGATCCCGTTCGAGGGATTCGACAACAACTCGCCGGTCGGCAGCGTCGAGATCATCAACCCGGCGAAGGTGAAGTCCTTCGTCGACAAGCTGTTCCACCCGGACAAGTACCCCGCACCGACCCCGACACACCACCACAAGAAGCACCAGGAGTCGACGTCCAAGTGCATCAACTGAGTTGATGACGCTGACGTCGACGATGCCGGGTTCATGACGACTCCGGAGCGTCAGTTCGCGGAACTGTTGGCGGCCGAGCCGTCGCGGCCGTTCGTCACCTACTACGACGAGGCGAGCGGCGAGCGCTCGGAACTGTCGGTCAAGTCGCTCGCCAACTGGGTCGCAAAGACGCATCACCTGCTCGCCACCGAGCTCGGCCTCGGCGTCGGTGACACCGCCCTGCTCGCGCTGCCCGCGCACTGGATCTCGGTGCCGATCCTGCTCGGCTGCCTGACCGCCGGGCTCGAGCTGGTCGACGAGGGCGCGGCGGACGTCGCGTTCGTCAGTTCCGAGACGGCCTCCGTAGCCGGCGCGGGTGACGTCTACGCGATCGCGCCGGCGGCCGCGGCGGTCGGCTTCCGGGACGCGCCGCCCGCTGGCGCGACCGACTACGTCAGTGCGGTGCGCCCGCAGGCCGACGCGTGGCCGACGGTGCACCTGGTGGCCGGTCCCGGCGACCCTTGCCTGCCCGGCCTGACCCGCGCCGCGACGGTCGAGCGAGCCGCTGCGGTCGGCCTCGCCCCCGGCGAACGGCTGCTGACGACACGCTCGTGGACCGGTCCGGACGACTGGATAGAGACGGTGCTCGCCTCGCTCGCCGTCCGCGGTTCGCTG
>JAVHVB010000158.1:0-2525 GCA_032160775.1 Pseudonocardiales bacterium
GGTTTTCCTCCCCTCCTGACAACGTCTCCGTGCACGTTCAGCGGCCGGCACATCGACCTGTGCCAGCGCGGCGTCGAACTGGTCGATGACGAGGGTGCGGCGCATGGCTAGACCAGGCTTTCGTAGAGCTCGACGGTGCGGTGCGCGATGGTGTCCCAACCGAACTCGTGCACCGCCCGTTCCCGGCCGGCCCGCCCCATCGCCTCGGCCCGCGCCGGATCGGCGCACAGCGCGTTCACCGCCTCGGCCAGCCCCGCCTCGAACTCCTGGGTCGACACCGCGTGATAGGGCACCAGCGTGCCGGTCAGCCCGTCCGCGACGACCTCGGGGATGCCGCCCACCGCACTGGCCACGACGGCGGTCTCGCACGCCATCGCCTCGAGGTTGACGATGCCCAGCGGCTCATACACCGACGGGCAGACGAACACCGTGGCGGAGGTGAGCAGTTCGGTGAGCTGCGGCCGGGGCAGCATGTCGTGGATCCAGACGACGCTGTGCCGGTCGGCGGCGAGGTGATCGACGGCCGCCGTGGTCTCGGCGGCGATCTCCGGGGTGTCGGGGGCGCCGGCGCACAGCACGAGCTGGATGTCCGGGTCGAACCGCTCGGCCGCGTTGAGCAGGTGCCGCAACCCCTTCTGCCGGGTGATCCGGCCGACGAAGATGACCGACGGCCGGTCCGGGTCGATGCCGTACCGCTCCAGCGTCTCGACGCCTGTCGCCGGGGCGTACAGCGCCGTGTCGATGCCGTTGTGGATGACGTGCACCTTTCCCGGGTCCACGAGCGGGTAGGCGTCGAGCACGTCGGCGCGCATGCCGTAGGACACCGCGACGACGGCGTCCGCGGTCTCGTAGGCCTGCCGCTCGGCCCAGAGCGACAGCGCATAGCCGCCGCCGAGTTGTTCGGCCTTCCAGGGCCGCTGCGGCTCGAGTGAGTGCGCGGTCAGCACATGCGGGATGCCGTGCAGCCGGGCGCCGAGCACCCCGGCCAGATTCGCGTACCAGGTGTGCGAATGGAGCACCTCGGCGCGCCCGACCGCCGCAGCCATCTCCAGGTCGACCCCGAGGGTGCGCAGCGCGCCGTTCGCCTCGGCCAGCCCGGTCGGCGTGCCGTACGCGTGTACGCCCGGCTCGTCGCGCGGAGCGCCGAAACAGTGCACCTCGACGTCCACGAGATTGCGCAACTCACGGACGAGGAACTCGACGTGAACCCCGGCCCCGCCGTAGACGTCCGGCGGGTACTCGCGGGACAGCACCGCAACGCGCATGCCTCACCGTAGCCAGATCGGATTAGGGTGGGACGCATGGCGAGGGAGCCGCGGGTGCTGGGCATCGTCCTCGCAGGTGGCGAGGGCAAGCGCCTGTGGCCGCTCACCGCCGATCGGGCCAAGCCCGCCGTCCCCTTTGGCGGCAACTACCGGCTGATCGACTTCGTGCTGTCGAACCTGGTGAACGCCGGCTTCCTGCGGCTGGGCGTGCTGACCCAGTACAAGTCGCAGTCGCTGGACCGGCACATCACCCAGACGTGGCGGATGTCCAACGTCCTCGGCAACTACATCACCCCGGTGCCCGCGCAGCAGCGGCTCGGCCCCCGCTGGTACACCGGCAGTGCCGACGCGATCCTGCAGTCGGCGAACCTGATCTACGACGAGAAGCCCGACTACATCATCGTGTTCGGCGCCGACCACGTGTACCGGATGGACCCGCGGCAGATGGTCGACCAGCACATCGACTCCGGTGCCGGCGCCACGTGTGCCGGGATCCGGGTGCCGCGCGCCGAGGCGCACCAGTTCGGCGTGATCGACGCCGACCCCGACCGGCGCATCATCGACTTCCTGGAGAAGCCGGCGGAGCCGCCGGGTCTGCCCGACGATCCGGAGGTGAGCTACGCGTCGATGGGCAACTACGTGTTCACCACCGAGGCCCTGCTCGAAGCGCTGAAGGAGGACGCGAACGACGAGCAGTCGGTGCACGACATGGGCACCAACATCATGCCGATGATGGTGAAGAAGGGCGACGCGTACGTGTACGACTTCGCCGACAACGACGTCCCGGGCGCCGAGCCGCGCGACCACGGCTACTGGCGCGATGTGGGAACCCTGGACGCTTACTACGAGGCGCACATGGACCTCGTCGCGGTGCACCCGATCTTCAACCTCTACAACGAGCAGTGGCCGATCTACACGTACCACCCGCAGTTGCCGCCGGCGAAGTTCGTCGAGGGCGGCATCGCGCAGGAGTCGATGGTGGGCGCCGGGGCGATCGTCGCCGGCGCGACGGTGCGGCACAGCGTGATCGCGCCGAACACGCGGCTCGCGGCGGGCGCGTATGTCGAAGGATCGGTGCTGATGAACGGCGTGCGGGTGGGTCGCGGCGCCGTCGTCCGCAAGGCGATCCTGGACAAGGACGTCATCGTGCCCGAGGGAGCGCACATCGGCCTGGAGCCGGAGCTGGACCGGGCGCGGTATCACGTGTCCGAGGGCGGCGTCGTCGTGCTCGGCAAGACCCAGCTCGCGCTGCCGTAACGC
>JAVHVB010000159.1:0-2680 GCA_032160775.1 Pseudonocardiales bacterium
GGGCCGGGTCAGGGCATTCCGGGCTTCGACGGTCCCGGCGGGCCAGGGCACGGCATTCCGGGCTTCGACGGTCCGGGCGGGCCAGGGCACGGCATTCCGGGCTTCGACGGTCCGGGCGGACCGGGACACGGTATCCCCGGTTTCGATGGTCCGGGCGGGCCGGGCAGTGGCATCCCGGGCGCCCATGGGCAGGGCGGTCCTGGTACGGGCATCCCTGGCTTCGAGGGTCCTGGCGGCCCAGCTGGACTCGACGGACCGAAGGGGCCGAGTGACTTCGCCGGACCCGGCGGCATCTCCGGCAACGACCTCGCGGCCAACCCGCGCTCGGGGCAGAGCATTCTTTCCGAAAGCGAAACCCAGGAAGTCCAATCCGTGCAACGTTTCCAGACTTCCGGACCGAACGGATCGGGGAACGCCAAGCTCGAGTGGACGGACCAACAGGGGGTTCGACACATCAACGAGCAAGGTGACGACGGAATGGTGCATCGGTCCCACGTCAACGAACGGGGAATCACCAGGTCGGAGGACTGGGACGCCGCCCAACGTGAGGGAAATACCGTCTCCGATGTCGAGGAGGTGGGGCACGGGCACGCGCATGGGCAGGAGCATTCGCCCGTCGGCGATGGTGAGGGCGGGGTCGACCCGAACCGGTCTCCCGTAGGCGACGGTGAAGGGGGCGATCCCAATCAGTCGCCCGCCGGGGACGGTGAGGGAAGCGACGGCAACGCCGGCGCTGCGCCGGCAGCGTCGCATGCCGCGGGCAGCGCCGCCGGTGGCGCAGTCTTCGTCGCGCCCACCGGAACCGAGGACCCAACCGGCGGAGCGGCCGCGGCGCAAACCGGTGGCGAAGCCACGCCGCAGGGCTGATCACGATGCTCTGCCGGGCCTGTCGCGTGCACGTCCGGCGCGACTTCCCGTACTGCCTGCACTGCGGCACGGTCCGGCGTGGCGTTCGGACAGCCGACTTCGGCGCGCCCGAGCTCTCCGTGGACGGCCGCTCGATCGCGCTGGTAAAGCAGGTCACGACGATCGGCCGCGCGCCCGACAACGACGTCGTGCTCGACGATCCGAGCGTGTCCCGTCACCACGCGCGGATCACCCGACGCGACAACGACTTCACCGTCGAGGACCTCGGCTCGGTGAACGACACGACGGTCGACGGTCACAGCGCCGCGGGCCGCCGGGTGCCGCTGCTCGACGGCGCCGCGCTCGCGGTGGGCGATGTCGATCTCGGCTTCGCCCAGCCGCGCAGCTCGGTGATCGGCGGCAAGACGGTGCTCGGCCGCACCGAGCACACCGTGCTCGGGACGGTCGAGGACGACGCAGCGCCGGAGGCGACCGAACCGCTGACCGCACGGCCGCGCAGGCGCAGCGGTTGGGCGCTGAAGCAGGTCGCGGCGCCCGAAGGACGTGATCCCGGTTGGGTCCTGCGCAACACGCGCAGCGGGAAGTACCTGCAACTCGATGAGCGCGACGTCTTCATCTGGAACCAGCTCGACGGCGAGGCGGCCGTGCGGGACGTGCTGTTCGCCTATGCCGAGCAGTTCGGCGAGCTGGCGCTGCCGCGCATCGAGCACACCCTGCGCACGTTCGCCGCGCTCGACCTCATCCGCGGCCTGCCGGGTCAGCGCCGCGAGGACGACCGCTCGAGGCTTCGTCGCGCCGGGAGTGCCGTCTTCCGCAATCTGCTGCGAATGCAGGTCTCGGTGGGCGCCCTCGACCCGAAGCTCGACCGGCTCTATCGGGCCGTCGGCTGGCGGTTCTTCACCCGCACCGGCGTCGTGCTGCTGTGGTTGGTCATCCTGGCCGGCCTCTACGGGTTCGTCCGGGCCAAGGATCGTCAGGAGCTGTTCGCGCTCGGTGGTGCAGGTGCGTTGGGCGTCGTCGTCGTAGCCCTCGCCTACCTCACTGCTCTGGTGATCCACGAGCTGAGCCACGCGCTGGCGGTGAAGTCGTACGGCCGCCGGGTCAACCGTGGCGGCTTCATGCTCATGATGGGCATGCCGTTCGCGTTCATGGACACGAGCGACATGTGGTTCGGCAGCCGATGGTCACGCATCGTCGTGGCGCTGTCCGGACCGCTGAGTACGGCAGCCCTGGCCGGCGCCGCCGCCCTCGGCGCGGCCTACGCGCCGACGTCCTCGGTCGCCGCGGCGCTGCTCTTCCAACTCGCGTACGGGCTGTACATGAACACGCTCTACAACTTCAATCCGCTGATGCCGCTCGACGGCTACCAGGCGCTCGCCGACGGGCTGCGCGTGCCCCGGCTGCGCGAAGAGGCCATCGGCTACTTCACCCGCGGGGTCTGGCGGGACATCGCCCGGCGGCGACGTCCGGGTCTGCGGCAGGTCGGCCTGCTCGGGTACGGCGTTGCCGCACTCGGCGCGGCGATCGGCTTCATGCTCATGGCGCTGCTGGCGTGGCGGTCCAGGCTCGGCCCACAGGTGCACAAGATCCTGCCCGCCCCGTGGGACATCGTCGCGCTGGTCGCCGTGATCGGCGTGGTGACGTTGCCGATCTGGGTGCGGATCGGCAAGGGGGCGCGGCGTGCCGCGCGTCGCGCGCGGCCCGGCGCCGCCCCGATCACCGGCGCGGACACGGTCGAGGTCACCGCATGAGCGAAGTGGGGCCGGGCGTGCGCTGGCAGATCCCGGGGTACGTGCCGATCCGGGCGCTCGGC
>JAVHVB010000160.1:0-6329 GCA_032160775.1 Pseudonocardiales bacterium
CGGTGGGCTGCACCCCGCGCAGGTAGTTCTCGTTCGTCAGGTTGCTCGCGTACATCGAGTACCCGCCGTCGCGGTCGCAGTGCCACAGGTAGACGGCAGCGCCTTTCTTTAGGTCACCCGTCGCCGCGTCCCGGACGGTCAGCCGGATGGTGAGCGGGATCCCCTCGGCCGCGGTCGTGGACGTGCCGAAGCTGCGGGTGATGTCGCGCCGCACGATGCCCGACTCGGTGAGCGCGTCCGGGCCATTAGAGCCATCGCCGGGGAACGGGCCGGAGGTCTCGTCCGGAACCTCGCCGACACCGCCTCCACTCGCCGCGCTCGAGGACCCCGCCGATGTCGACGGCGCCGTGGCGCTGGTGCTGGTGCTGCGCACGCTGTTGCCGGAGGTCGAGCCGGAACCGGTACACGCGGCGAGCACTCCTGCACCGGCCAGCCCGCCGAACAGGCCGAGCGCGCGTCGCCGGCTGATCAGCGTGGGCAGGTCGTACAGCAACCCGCGGTCCTCTTCATCGACGTCCTGCCACTTGGGCGCCATACCTGCTCCTTCATCCGATGTCGGACCAGCCTCGGCGGCCGCGCTGTGCGAAACCGGGGCAGCCGCTGTGCGCCAGCCGTGGATCGACCCGGCGGGTGTCTGTGACGAGGCGTCCGGGAGACTGAGCGCCATGACCGCGAAGGACACCGCCGCCCAGTTGCTGGACGCACAGGTCGAGTTCGTCCTGCACGAGCTGACGGGGAAACGGCTCGCCACGGTGATCGCCCGCGATGTGGACGACCTGCTGGCGGTGGCTGGCGAATTGACGGTGGCCGACGTCGTCGACCCGGCCGCGGTGAAGGGCGTGCTCGTCGGGATCGCCGAGCGGCTCGGTGGTGGCGAGCTCATCGCCGACGCCGCGCTCGCGCTGGCTGACGCGATCTACGACCTGCCGGCCAGCGCAGACTACGCGCTGGGCGAGGTCGTGGCGCGCGATCCGGTCGAGGCGCTCATCGTGAAGGTGCTCGGCATGCACCGGCTGCACGAGCGCGCGATGAACACGCTCAACGACAGTCCGCTGGTCGCGACGGTGGCCGCGAAGTTCGTCGGCACGATCGTGTCGGACTTCGTCGCGCAGCAGCGGCAGATGGCCGAGCGGCTGCCCGGCGCGAAGTCGTTGTTCTCGCTCGGGCAGAGCGCGGCCAACAGAGTGATGAGCAATTCGCTGGTCGGCGACGCGGCGAGCAAGGGCGCCAAGCTGGCGATCCGGCAGACCAACAGCGCGGTGCGCGAGGTGCTCAAGGACGCGCCGTTGCGCGGTGCGGCGATGGAGATCTGGGATCTGCACGCTGCCGCGCCGCTCAGCGAGCTGCGCGAGTACCTCACCAAGCAGGACCTCCGCGAGATCGTCGTGCTCGTGCACGCGATCATCGTCAGTGGCCGGGAGAGCGAGTTCGTCGGCGAGCTCGTCGATGCGTGCGTCGACGCGCTGCTGGAGCGCTACGGCGAGCGTGATCTCGCATCGCTGTTGCCCGAGCTCGGCGTCACCCGCGACGACATCGTCGCCGACCTGCGCGAGCTGTTGCCGCCGATCATCGAGGCGGCCAAGGCCGACGGTCGGCTCGAGGCTCTCGTCCGGGCACGGCTCAAGCCGTTCTTCGCGTCCAAGAAGGTGCAGACGATCCTCGCCGGTTAACGATCGCTCCCGCTACTCGTGCATTGCGTGTCTGCGGCAATGGGTAGGCCGGCCGCGCTGTTACGTTGACGCCGTGCCCGACGCGATCGTATGCGGAGCCGGCGCGGCGGGGTTAGCGGCGGCTGCGACGCTCGGACGTGCCGGTCTCGCGGTGACGGTTCTCGAGCGAGACGAGCACGTCGCCGCCAGTTGGCGCGGCCGTTATGACGGGCTGCGCCTCAACACAGCGGGCTGGATGTCGACGCTGCCCGGCTACCGCGCGACGCGACGGCGCTACGGCGAATACCCGTCGCGCGACAGCTGGATCCGCTATCTCGAGGACTACACGGGCCACCATGCGATCGAGGTGCGTTTCGGAGCTGAGGTTCGTTGCATCCAACGCGCAGAGCACGGCTGGTCGGTTGACGTCGGCGGCGAAGTGCTGACCGCGAGGTTTGTCGTCGTGGCGACCGGCTACGACCATGACCCGTTCCTGCCGGACTGGCACGGGTGCGAAAGCTTTACCGGAGAACTGATCCACTCGAGCGCGTACCGGAGCCCCGCCGATTACCGAGGGCGGGACGTGCTCGTCGTCGGGCCGGGTACGACCGGTTCGGAAGTCGCGAGTCACCTCGCCAACGGCGGCGCCAGGCGGGTGCGGATGGCGTGCCGCACGCCACCGAATATCACGGCGCGCAGGTTCATGGGGCTTTCGGTGAACATTCCCGGCGTGCTGTTGGATCACCTGCCGTCGAGATTCGGCGATCGGGTCGGGCGGATCAGCCAGCGCATCATCGCCGGCAACCTCGAGCCGTACGGTCTGGGCCGCGCACCCGATGGGGTCGCCACAGCATTGCGGAAGCGACACGTCACCCCGGCCTACGACGACGGGTTCGTGGCCGACCTCAAGGCGGGCCGCATCGAGGTCGTTGCGGCAGTGGCCGGCTTCGACCAGGACGATGTCCTTCTCGCCGACGGCACGCGCATCCAGCCGG
Organism: Pseudonocardiales bacterium; assembly: GCA_032160775.1. Classification (GTDB taxonomy): domain Bacteria; phylum Actinomycetota; class Actinomycetes; order Mycobacteriales; family Jatrophihabitantaceae; genus Jatrophihabitans. Next base: position 2,645 of record JAVHVB010000160.1, read on the forward strand.
ACGTCGTCATCGCTGCGACGGGCTACCGGCGTGGTCTGGCCGGCCTGCTGGGCGGTCTCGACGTGCTGGATGCCGACGGCGTTCCGCTCACCAGCGGTGGCACTCAGCATCCGGCGGCACCAGGGCTGTTCTTCAATGGCTACCGCGCCATGCTCAGCGGGCAACTGCGGCTCATGCGCTTCGACGCTCGTGCCATCGCGAGGGCTGTACGCCGCGACAGCGCCGCCTGACCAGTCCGCTGGATCGTCGCTAGTACGTGAGCAGCACTCCGGCGTCGGTCAGCTGCTTCAGTTCGCTCGTGATCGTCCCGTTCCGCGCCCGGGCACGCGCGAGATCGACAACCGCTGGCGTCCCCTTGGGAACGATGTCGAGGGCGCGCTGCAGGTGACCGATCGCGAGATCGTCGATGTCGCCTTCCAGGCACAGACCGCCGGTGTCGACGAAGAGTCGGAACTGCGGTAGCGGTTCGGCCACCGACGACAGCGGATGCAGGGTCACGAGGTGCCGCAGCGTGTCCACGTTCACCGCAGTGCGGTCGAAGCCGCACAGCCCGGTGACGCGGTTCTCGGACATGAAGCGGTCGGCGACGAGCTCCCAGTGCATCCACGCCTTGAGCCGGCGCTCGGTCTGCACGAGCGGCGTGTTGTCGGCGGCAACGCGGATACCGGTGTACCCGTCGGCGAGGGCCTGCTCGAGCGTTGCCGCGAACGTGGCCCGCTGCCCGGGCGCATCGACGATGCCGGAGTCCCCGTACACCTCGGCGCTGCTCGCGACCTGCAGGTCCGCAGGCGAGAACGACCCGGCCAGCCGCTGGTAGGCCTCCTGCGTCGGGTCGGCCGCGACGAACAACAAGCGTTCGCCCAGCGCCATGCCCTCGTTCAGAAAGTCGACCGCCACGTCGGCGAATTGGTCCGGGCCTGCGAACACCCAGCCGATGTGGTCATGCGGGCGCATCCAGACCAGCTCGACGCGTGTTCCGCGGCTGCGCATGTGACCACCCCCGTTCGGCCGACTGTAGCTGCCGCTAGACCGCGGCGCTCACCTCGATCGGGATGCCGTTGAGCACAGCGGTGCCAGTGAGCGCGTCGAGCAGCAGTTCGTCGGCCAGCAGGTTCGAGTTGACGCCCGCGTGCGCCCGCGCCACCTGAGCCTTCGTGCCGGGCACGTCGTGCCCCCAGCCGTGCGGGATGCTGACCACACCGGGCCGAACCGAATCGGTGATCTCAACCGGCACGGTGACCGTGCCGGTGCGCGAGCTGATCCGCGCAAGCGCGCCGTCGGCGAGGCCGAGCTTGTCCGCGTCGTCCGGGTGGACGTGCGCGGTGCACTTGTTCGCGCCGCGCACCAGCGGGGCCAGGTTGTGCATCCACGAGTTGTTCGAGCTCAGCTGACGCCGGCCGATCAACACAAACTGCGTCGGGGCCGCGTCGAGTTCGGCGACGAGCCGCGGCACGTCGACGGTGATCTCCGGCGGCGCGAGTTCAATCGCGCCCGTCTTGGTCGCCAGCACGTCCGGCAGCCGCGGCTGGAGCGGGCCGAAGTCGATGCCGTGCGGCGCGGCTTCCAGGTCGGCGAGCGTGATGCCGTATGGACCGGAGCGCACCAGCACGTCGACGAGGCGTGCGGTGCCGCGCCGGTGGGCGACGTCGGCCGGATCGACGCCGGCCTTGCGCGCCGCCTGCTCGGCGACGAAGTCGTCGAGCACGGCCACGTCGGCATCCGGGCCCTGGCCGGTGACGACACCGACGAGGCGCAGCAGCGTCTCCCACTCCTGCGGCAGATCGGTGTCGAGCACCGCGGGGGTCCAGTTCGCCACGTTACGCACCGAGAGTTGGTAGAAGACGATGTCGAAATGGTCGCGGGCGAGCGGCACCGGGCCGGGCAGGATCACGTCGGCGTGCCGGGTGGTCTCATTCAGGTACACGTCGAGAGACACCATGAAGTCGAGCTGCTCGAACGCGCTCGACAGCCGCGCGGCGTTGGGCGTGCTGACGCACGGGTTGCCGCCGACGGTGATCAGCGCCCGCACCTGCCCCGCGCCGGGCGTCTGGATCTCGTCGGCGAGCGTGGCGACCGGCAGCTCGCCCATCACCTCGGGCAACCCGCGCACCCGGCTGCGGAACCGGCCGTGGACGAAGCCGCGCCGCCGTCCCGGGGTCGCGTTCGCCTGCCCGCCCGCGGCGAGCGGGAACATCGCGCCTCCTGCGCGGTCGAGGTTTCCGGTGAGCACGTTCAGGACGTCCACGAGCCAGCTCGCGAGGGTGCCGAACAACTGCGTGGTCGTGCCGATGCGGCCGTACACGGCGGCGCGGTCCGCAGCCGCGAGATCGCGCGCGAGTTCGGTGATGTCTGCAGCCGGAATGCCGACGACGGGCGCGACCGCGTCGGGGTGGAACGGTGCGACGAGTTCGCGCACCTCCTCGACCCCGATGACATGGTCGGCCAGGTCGCGCAGCCGAACGAGGCCTTCGGTGAACAGCACGTTGGCCAGCGCGGCGAGCAGCAGCGCATCGGTGCCCGGCCGGATCGACAGGTGCCGGTCGGCCGCCTCGGCGGTGCGGGTGCGCCGCGGATCGACGACGACCACTGTTCCGCCGCGGTCGCGGATCGCCTTGAGCCGTCCGCGCATGTCCGGCGCGGTCATCAGGCTGCCGTTCGACACGAGTGGGTTCGCGCCGAGCAGCAGCAGGAAGTCGGTGCGGTCGACGTCCGGGACGGGGATCGTCAGCCCGTCGCCGAACAGATAGCCCGACGAGAAGTGCTTGGGGACCTGGTCGACCGTGCCCGCGGTGTAGAAGTTCTGCGTGCCGAGCGCCTTCCAGAGGACCCGTCCGTAGAGCAGCGAGCCGAGATTGTGCGCGCCCGGGTTGCCGACGTAGCCGGCGACCGCGTTGGCGCCGTACTCGCTGATTATCGGCGGCAAGCGCCGGTCGATCTCGGCGAACGCCTCGTCCCAGCTGACCTCGACGAACTCGCCGTCCCGCTTGACCAGCGGGGCGCGCAGCCGGTCGGGGTCGTCGTGCAGCGCGCCGAGCGCGGCTCCCTTCGGGCAGATGTAGCCCTGGGAGAAGACGTCGTCCTTGTCACCGCGAACGGTCTCGATCCGGCCGTCCACCACGGTGACCTCGAGGCCGCAGGTCGCCTCGCACAGCGGACAGGTGACGTACTCGCTGGTGACCATGCCCGGATCGTATGCCCGCGCCGTCGAATAGCCGCCGGAGCCGGTCTCACCGGTCCGTAAGGCGCTCCAGAACCGGGGCCAGGTCGTCGGGTTCGCCGAGCATGAAGGACGTGATGCCGAGTTCTTCCCGCAGGTGCAGGAACTTCTCGACCAGCCGGTCGATCGAACCGATGAACAGGTGCGGCGAGTCGATCACCTCGTCCTCGGTGAGTTCGACGCCGGTGCGCGACCGCAAGTGATCGATGACCCGCCGCGCCTCCGCATGGAGATCGTCGGTCACCGTGACCGGCCAACTCGATGGGTAGACGTTGAATTCGAGGGAATCGAACCGCTCGCCGGCCGCCGCGCGCACCCACTCGATCTTCTCCCGCGCCGCAGCGAGCGTCAGCGACCCGGCTTCGAGCTTGCCCTCGGCGGTGATCCGCGGTGCCAGCCCGACGATGTCCGCCTCTCGCCCGGCGAGGGTGAGCGTGCGCCGCCCGCCGCCGCCGACGAAGAACGGCG
>JAVHVB010000161.1:0-6569 GCA_032160775.1 Pseudonocardiales bacterium
ACGATCACCGCGCTCGTCCCCCGCCTGCACGACGTCACGGGTGGACGGGTGCTCATCTGCGGCGTCGATGTGCGCGACCTACGGCTGGACCAGTTGCGGCACACGGTCACCACCGCGTTCGAGTACGCAACCCTGTTCTCCGCGAGCGTCTACGAGAACCTGACGCTGGGTCGGGCGGGGATCGGCGACGCGGACGTGCGCGAGGCGAACGACGTCGCGCAGGCCGGTATCGTGTACGACCTGCCCTACGGCCTCGACACGAGGATCGGCGAGCAGGGACTCTCGCTGTCCGGCGGGCAGCGGCAACGGCTCGCGCTCGCCCGCGCGGTCCTCGGCCGGCCGCGGGTGCTCGTGCTCGACGACCCGCTCTCCGCGCTGGACGTCCACACCGAGGCGCAGGTCGAAGAGGCGCTGCGGCGGGTCCTGGCCGGCACGACCGCGCTCGTCGTCGCGCACCGGCCGTCCACGGTGATGCTGGCCGACCGGGTCGCGCTGCTCGCCGACGGCCGGATCGCCGCCGTCGGCACGCACCGCGAGCTATTGGACACCGTGCCGGGCTACCGCCAGCTGCTCGCGCAGTCGTCCGAGCTCGAGGGGGTGAGCGTCCGATGACGGAAACGACCGAGCAGACCGATTGGCAGGGCAAGCTCACACCCGACTCGCCGGCCCGCGCGAACTCCGCCGAGGACACCGCGGCCGGGCTGAAACTGCGCGCGGCCGGTCGCCACCTGCTCGGCGAACTGCTCCGGCCGTACAAGCGGCCGATCGTCGGCGTGCTGCTGGTGGTGCTCGCGCAGGTGGCCTCGACGATGGCCGGCCCGTGGCTGGTCGGCGTGGCGATCGACGACTCGCTCCCGGACGCGGTGCACGGCGACTACACGTCGCTCCAGCTGGTCGGCGGCGGGCTGCTGCTTGCCGCCCTGCTGTCCGGCTGGCTGCGCGGGGTGTTCGTGCTGCGTAGCGGGTTGATCGGGCAGCGCATCCTGTACGACCTGCGGCAGCGCGGCTACGACCACATCCAGGCGCTATCCGTCGCCTTCCACGAGCGGTTCACGTCCGGCCGGGTGATCTCCCGCCTCACCTCGGACGTGGACACCCTGACGGAGCTGCTCGACAGCGGGCTCGACGGACTGCTCGTCGCGGTCTTCAACAGCACCGCCATCGCCGCGTTGCTGCTCGTGCTCGACGTCCCGCTCGGGCTGATCGCGCTGGCCTCGCTGATCCCGCTGTGGCTGCTGTACCGATGGTTCTCACCGCGGGCGGCGGTGGCGTTCCGGCGCACCAGAGAGACGGTCGCGACGATGATCGTCAGCATCGTCGAGACGTTCAACGGCATCCGCGCGGTGCAGGCGTTCCGCCGCGAGAAGCGCAACGACCAGATCTTCGCCGGGCTGAACGACAGCTACCGGGAGGCGAACCGGGAGACCTTCAACCTGCAGGCGTGGTTCATCCCGGGCACTGCGCTGGTCGGCAACGTGGCGACCGTCGCGGTGCTGCTCGTCGGCGGGTACCGCGTCTCGGACGGCAGCCTGGAACTCGGCGTGCTGACGTCGTTCCTGCTGTACCTGCGCCAGTTCTACGACCCGATGCAGGACGTCGGCATCTTCTACAACTCGCTCCAGTCCGCGACGGCGGCACTGGAGAAGATCGCGCTGGTCCTGGCCGAGCCGCCGGGCGTGCCCGAGCCGGAGATCCCGACGCCGCTGGGCGCGCCGGTGCGCGGTGCGCTGTCGTTGCAGCAGGTGAGCTTCAGCTACCGGCCGGATCAGCAGGTGCTGCCGTCGCTGTCACTGGACATCCCGGCCGGCCAGACGGTCGCGCTCGTCGGCGCGACCGGAGCAGGCAAGACGACGATCGCCAAGCTCATCTCGCGTTTCTACGACCCGACCGCGGGCATCGTGTCTCTGGACGGGGTGGACCTGCGCGAGATCGCCGACGCCGACCTGCGCGCGGCCGTGGTGATGATCACCCAGGACGGTTTCCTGTTCAGCGGGTCGGTCGCCGACAACATCGGCTTCGGCCGGCTGGGCTCCACGCGCGAGGAGATCGAGGGCGCGGCCCGGGCCGTGGGCGCGCACGAGTTCATCGCCGGCCTGCCGGAGGGCTACGACACCGACGTGCGCAAGCGCGGGGGCCGGCTGTCGGCCGGCCAGCGCCAGCTCGTGGCGTTCGCCCGCGCGTTCCTCGCCGACCCGGCGGTGCTCATCCTGGACGAGGCGACATCCTCGCTCGACGTGCCCACCGAGCGTGCTGTGCAGCGCGCGCTGCGCACCGTCCTGGCCGAACGGACGGCGCTGATAATCGCGCACCGGCTGTCGACCGTCGAGATCGCCGACCGGGTGCTGGTCCTCGAGGCCGGCCGGGTCGTCGAGGACGGCACGCCGGAGTCCCTCGTCGCGGCCGGCGACGGCGACTTCGCCGCCCTCCACCAAGCCTGGCGCGACTCCCTGGTCTGACCGGCACGAACAGTGGAGAGTTCCGCCCGGATACGGGCACAACTCTCCACTCTTGGCCGACGGTCAGGGTCAGGGTCAGGGTCAGGGTCAAGTGAGGTGAGCGAAGACGACCGCGGCGGCGGTGGCCACGTTCAGCGAGTCGACGCCGTCGGCCATCGGGATGCGGACCTGCACGTCGGCCGCGGCGAGCGCGTCGGCCGACAGGCCCGGCCCCTCGGAGCCGAGCAGGACGGCCCAGCGGTCCGGGACGGCGATCTCGCGTAGCGGCGGAGCCGCCGGATCCGGAGTCATCGCCAGCAACGTGAAGTCGCGCAGCGCCGCGAGCGAGGCCGGCCACGCCCCGGGCAGTACGGCGAACGGCACCTGGAGCACGTGGCCCATCGACACCCGCACGCTGCGGCGGTACAGCGGGTCTGCGCAGCGAGGATCGAGCAGTACCGCGTCCAAACCGAACGCCGCCGCGTTGCGGAACAGCGCGCCCAGGTTCTCGAAGTCGTTCAAACCTTCGAGGACCGCGACCCGCCGGCTGCCGGCGATCATCGTCGCGGTCGCGATCGAGCGCGGCTGGTCTGCGGAGGCGAGCACGCCACGAGTCACCCGGAAGCCGACGACCTCGGACAGCACCCACTTGTCGACCGAGTACACCCGTACGTCCAGCGGTTCGAGCACCGGCCGCAGCGCGTCGATCCGCGAGGGGACACCGATCACCGCGCGGATGGGATAGGGCGAGCGGGCGAGCCGCTCGACGACATTGGCGCCCTCGGCGATGACGACGCCGCGCCGGTCGGGACGGACGTCGGCGTCCTTCAGGTCACGGAAGTCATCGAGCCGCGGGTCTGCCGGGTCGTCGATCTCGACGAGGTGCATGACGCTTCAGCGACCGCCGATCAGCACCAACACGATGCCGACGACTGCGGGCAGCCCCTGCACGACGAGGATGCGGCGCGAAACCGTCAGCGCACCGACGACGGCGGCGGCGATCACGCAGGCGAGGCCGTACACCTTGAACTCGAAGGCGGCCTCGGAGTTGCGGGCGACGATGCCCCACACGAGGGCGGCCGCCAGGAATCCGTTGTAGAGACCCTGGTTCTTGGCCAGCGCGGCGCTCTGCTCCGCCTGCTCCTCGGTGGTCCCGAAGATCGCCCTGCCCTTCGGCGTCGTCCACAGCACCATCTCGAGGTAGAGAAAGTACAGGTGCAGGGCTGCGACGAGCCCGACAACGATCTCGCCGGCGACCTTCATGCGGCCACCGTACGGGTCACCAGGCGCAGGTGCCCGCCGACGTGCAAGGGTTCGCAGACCGGCACGACCCGTCAGGCGGCTGCGCGCACCCGGGTGGACACGAGCTCGGCGACGTCGGCCGCGTGCATCCCGTTGTGGCGAGCCACCGACGCCGCGAGGGCGAAGACGCTCAGCAGGCAAATCAGCCCGCCACCGATCAGCCCCCAGCGCGGACCGGCGACGCCCGCGAGCCAGCCGATGAGCGGCGCGCCGAACGGGGTGCCACCCATGAAGCACACCAGGTACAGCGCCATCACCCGGCCGCGCATCGTCGGGGCCACGCCGAGCTGCACGTGCGAGTTCGCGGCGGTGGTGACACACAACATCGCCAGCCCGGTCGGCACGAGGACGAGTGCCGTCGTCAGGAAGTTCGGCATCAGGCCGACGGTGATCTCGCCGACGCTGAACGCGCCGGCTGCGCCGAGCAGGAACAGGGTGGTCGGTCGCTTCGTGCGCCGGGTCGCGAGGATCGCGCCGAAGAACGCCCCGACCGCGAGTGACGTGGAAAGCAGGCCGTAGCCGGATGCGCCGCGATGGAACACCTGCTTGGCCATCAGCGCGCAGGTGATCGCGAAGTTCAGCCCGAACGTGCCGAACACGGAGATCAGGATCATGGTCAGCATGAGGTCGCGCCGGGCGCGCACGTAGCGCAGCCCTTCGCGCAACTGCCCGCGGGCCCGCAGAACCGGCGTGGACGGGAACAACTCGTCGACGCGCATCAGCAACAGCCCGGCGAGCACGGCAATGCTGGATGCCGCGTTGCCGATGAACGCCCAGCCGGTGCCGACGGCGGAGATCAGGACACCGGCCAGCGCGGGGCCGATGATCCGTCCCGAGTTGAAGATCGTCGAGTTGAGCGCGACCGCGTTGGTCAGGTCGTCCCGGCCGACCATCTCGATCACGAACGACTGCCGCACCGGCATGTCGATCGCGCTGATCACGCCGAGCGCGGTGGCCAGTACGAGCACGTGCCAGTACTGCACCACGCCGGCGACGTCGAGCACGCCGAGGACGAGTGCGGCGAGGGCGAGCGCCGACTGCGTGCCGAGCAGGATCCGCCGCTTGTCGCCGCGGTCGGCTAGCACGCCGCCCAGCGGGCCGAGCACGAGGGAAGGGCCGAACTGCAGCGCGGTCACGATGCCGAGGGCGGTGCCGGAGTTGGTGAGGCTGAGCACCAGCCAGTCCTGCGCGACCCGCTGCATCCAGGTGCCGGTGAGTGAGACCAGCTGGCCACTCGCGTACAGGCGGTAGTTGCGCACTCGCAACGAGCGGAACATGCCCGGTCGGCGGGCGGGGGTCGTGTCCTCGAGGGTGCTAGTTGCGTTCGGGTCCAGTTCAGTCACTGCTGCTGCTCGGCCAACTTCTCCAGGATCGGGGTGACACGTTGCAGCAGAGCGCGCTCGTCGGCGCTCAGCGTCGCCAACCGTCTGGTTAGCCACGCATCGCGTGAGCGGCGCTCCTCGTCCAGCAGCGTCTCACCGGCGGGGGTGATCTCGATGACGGCCTGGCGCCGGTCCGTCGGGTGCACCTCACGCCGCACCAGACCGCGCTCCTCGAGGTTCGCGAGCACCTTCGTCATCGACGGGGGCTGCACGCGCTCATAGGAGGCGAGTTCACCGGCGCTCATCGGGCCGCTCTTGCGCAGCGTGGCCATTGCGGACAGCTGGGTGAGGGTGACGGACATGTCGACGCGCTGGTTGCGGACTACGCGGGTCAGCCGAAGCAGAGCCGGCCGCAGTTGCGAAGCAAGCTCGGAGATCGTCGTCCTCGTTGCCGTCGTCATCACTAGTTAGTCTAGCTAACGAACCGTTCTTTCGCCACTCGTGAGCGCCGTTGCGAGCCGCGTCACGAGCTCGTCCGCTCGCGGAAGCTGCACTCCGTCGACGGCGTGGATCGGGACGGCGCCGCTGAGGCTGCTCGTCCAGAACGCCGGACGCGACACGAGCTCGCCCACGGGGAAGCAGCGCAGGACGGCCGGTCTGCCCTCGTCGCGGGCCAGGTCGAGCAGGGCCCGGCGAGTTACGCCGGGCAGCACGTCGTCGCGCAGCGGTGGGGTGACCAGCGTGCCGTCCGGTTCGACCAGGAACACGTTGCCGCGCTCGGTCTCGAGCACCGTCCCGTCCGGCGCCAGGAAGAGCCCCGGCTCGCTCGCCCACCGGCGGTCGGTCCATTTGTGCCGCCACAGCCCACCCGGCCGGACGCGGGAGCGCGCGTTCATCGGTCCGGCCGGCGGCGGCGCCGGCGCGGCTGTCACTTCGATCTCGAGCCCGGCGGACACGGCGACGCGAAGCAGCGCGCGACCGACCGGCACGCCCTTCGCCGCCCCGAGGACGCGGCCGGCCACATCGGCGGGCAGGCCGTGGCCGAACAGTTCCCGGCACGAGCGGTCGAGCCGCGCAAGGTGGTCGGCCAGCCGGACCGGCACTCCGTCGAGGCCGAGCAGCGTCTCGAAGACGCCGGCAGCGCGGGCGGCGGGCGAAGCCGCCGGGGGGTCGACGCGAAGCGGTGCCGCGCCCGCAGCATGCAGCAGCGGCGCCGCCTTGTGCAGGCATTCGCGCCATTCGAGCATCGGGACGCTGTCGGCTGTGACGCCGCCGCCCACACCGAGCTCGATCCGGCCGGCCGAGATCTCGAAGGTGCGAATCGCGACACTGAATTGAGCGCCCCACACCGGACTGACGAAGCCGATGGCGCCGGTGTAGGTCCGCCGCGGGACCGCTTCGAGCTCACCGATCGCCCGCACCGCGCGCAGTTTCGGGGCGCCGGTCACCGACCCCGGCGGGAAGGTGGCGGTGAGCAGGTCGGCGTCGTCGACATCCGGCCGCAGTACCC
>JAVHVB010000162.1:0-3083 GCA_032160775.1 Pseudonocardiales bacterium
AGCTGCTCGTGGCATTGCACGCTGCCGGCGTGCCGACGGCCCTGGTGACCTCGACCCGGCGGCATCTCACCGAGATCGCCCTCGACACGCTCGGCCGCGAGTTCTTCGCCGCCGTCGTCTGCGGCGACGAGGTGCGTCGGCCCAAACCCGATCCGGACTCCTACCTGCGTGCGGCATTCCTGATCGGCGCCGACCCGGCGCAGTGCGTCGCGATCGAGGACTCACCGATCGGCATCGCGTCCGCCGAGGCGGCCGGCTGCGTGGTTGTCGCCGTGCCCAACGACGTGGACATCGCCGCGGCGCCGACCCGCCACGTGCTGACTACCCTCGCCGGCGTCTCCGTCGCCGACCTCGCCGCGCTCGTGCGGGGCTGAACACCGTGCACGCCGTGCCCGGCTCACTGACCGACGTCCTGCCGGCGGTCGCAGCGCTAGTGGGCGTCGATCAGGGTCTCGACCTACGCCTCGATCAACGCGTCGACCGGCTGGACCTCAGGTCGAGGGTTGGCGACGTCCGCCGGGTCTGCGTCCTGCTGGTCGACGGAATGGGCTTTCACCTGCTGCCGGCGATGGCACCGCACGCGCCGTTGCTCGCCGAAGTCCTGCGCGGCGCGACGGGCAGCCTCACCGAACTCGCGTGCACGCTCCCGTCGACGACGCCGACCAGCCTGGTGTCCTTCGGCACCGGGGCGCAGCCGGGCGAGCACGGCGTGCTCGGCTTCACGCTCAACATCCCCGGCACCGATCGGGTGCTCACCCACATCGTCTGGCGCGCCGACCCGCCGCCCGACCAGTGGCAGCCGGTCCGGACCTGGTTCCAGCGGCTCGTCGGGGCGGGGGCGGACGCGACCGCGGTACTGCCAGAGGCGTTCTTGGGCAGCGGGCTCACCGAGGCGGCCTACCGCGGCGCCCGGATGGTCGGCGTTCGCGCCACTGACGACTACGCCGAGCGGCTGCTGGCCGAACTGCCGGCCACCCGGGGACTCGTTTATGGCTATACATCGGCGCTGGACACCGCGGCGCACGTCTTCGGCATCGACTCGCCCGAGTGGGCCGCCGCCGCTGCGGGGGTGGATGCGCTGCTCACCCGGCTGGTCGAGGGCCTGCCCGCGGACGCGGCGCTGATCGTGACGGCGGATCACGGCGGGCTCGACATTGCCGCCGACGCGCGGATCGACCTGGACGCCGATCCCCGGCTCAACGAGGGACTCGCCGTCGTCGCGGGGGAGCCGCGGCTGCGCTACCTGCACACCGTCGACGGAGCGACCGGCGACGTGCTCGAGCGCTGGCGCGCGGTGCTGGGTTCCCGCGCGATGGTGCTCGGCCGCGACGAGGCGATCGACACCGGCTGGTTCGGGCCGGTGCCCGCAGCGCATCGACTGCGGATCGGCGACGTCGTCGTGGTGTGCACCGACCCGGTCGCGATACTCGCGAGCCGGCACGAACCGCCGGAGGTGGGCAGGTTGGTGGGTTTCCACGGCGCGGCGACGGCGGCCGAGACGGCCATCCCGCTCATCACCGTGCGCGGCTGACCCCCGCGCCGCCGATCAGGGGTTGCGGACGGTCGGGTCCGCGTCGCGCGGATCGCTGAGCACCGCATTCTCCGGGAACGGGGGTGGCGTACCGCCGAACGCCGGGCAGAGCGCCTGGTGATCGCACCACTCGCACAGCCGGCTGGGATTGGGCCGGAAGTCGTGAGTCTCCATTGCGCGCTGGATGGCCGCCCAGATCGCGAGCACCGTGCGCTCGAAGCGTTCCAGCTCGTCGGCGTCGGGCGCGTAGCTCAGCGTGTCGGCGTCGGCCAGATACATCAGCCTGAGCTGGCGGGGGACGACGCCGCGGACGCGCCACAGAACCAGCGCGTAGAACTTCATCTGGAACAACGCCTTGGCCTCGAACGCCTCGCGCGGTGTTGCGCCGGTCTTGTAGTCGACGACCCGGATGTCACCGGCCGGAGTGATGTCGAGCCGGTCGACGTAGCCGCGCATGCGCAGCCCGTCGACGACGACCTCGATGAGTTCCTCGCGAGAGGCCGGTTCGAGCCGGCGCGGATCCTCCAGCGCGAAGTAGTTGCCCAGCAGCTCGCCCGCCGAAGCCATCCACGCCGCGAACTCGCTGCCGTCAGGGTCGCCGACGAACAGCTCGTCGACGGCGGGCTCCTCGTCGCGCACCCGATCCCACGCCGCCGGAAGCAGGCCGCGTGCGGCGTCGAGGGTGCGTTCCGCGGCCGGCAGGTCGAACAGCGCCTCGAGCACCGCGTGCACCATCGTGCCGCGCGCCGCGGCGGGCGAGGGCCGTTGGGGCAGCCGGTCGACGCAGCGGAACCGGTAGAGAAGCGGGCACGCCTTGAAATCCGCCGCCCGGGACGGCGAAAGCGAACCCAGCACCGCCTCGGGCAGCACCGTTTGGGGCAGCACTACGGCCGGTTCGGATTCGGACACCTGCGTCATAGCCAAGACGGTAGGCGCCGGGTCCGACAATTCCCGGCAGCCCGGCTGCGGGACACGCTCAGTTCCCCAGGAAGGTGATCCGGTCGAAGGGCCACACGATCATGAATGCGCGCCCGATGATCGACGAGGTCGGGATCGGCCCGAAGCTCCGACTGTCGGTGGAGTCGCACCGGTTGTCACCCATCACGAAGACGTCGCCGGCCGGGATGGTGAGCGCATCGAAGTTCCCGACGGGGTCGTCGCGCTTGTAACAGCTGTCATGGTCGTTCAGGTACGACTCGTTCAGGTACGACTCGGTCAGCTTGCCGCCATTGATGAACACCTCACCGGCTTTCATCTCGATGCGGTCGCCGGGCAGCCCGATCACCCGTTTGATGAGATCGTTCTCCGGCACGTTCGCGTCCGGCGGCTTGGAGAAGACGACGATGTCCCCGGCCCGCACGTCGTGCACCCGGTAGGAGATCTTGTCGACGAGCACGTGGTCGTCGTTGCAGCCGGGACAGCCGTGCAGCGTGGGCTCCATGGACGCCGACGGGATGTAGTACGGCTGCACGATGAACAGCCGCAGCAGCAGCGCGGCGAGAGCCGCGATCATTACGGTGATGCCGCTCCGGATGAGCGTCTTGCGCCATCG
>JAVHVB010000163.1:0-9805 GCA_032160775.1 Pseudonocardiales bacterium
CGGCTCACCTTCTCCCCCGGGCTGGAGACGCCGGTGAACCCGTTCCACACCAAGGAGTTCACCGCCGCCGAACTCGTTGGACTGCTCAGCGCGAACGGCTTCGGGATCGACGGCGTCTTCGGGCTGCACGCGGGACCGCGACTGCGTGCACTGGACGAGCGGCACGGCGGCTTCGTCGACGCGCAGCTGGCCGTGCCGCCCGACGAGTGGAGCGACCGCCTACGGGCTGACGTCGCCTCGATCGCCGCCGACGACTTCAGCATCGACCGTGCCGACGGCGTGGACGTCGACGCGTGCCTCGACCTTGTCGTGGTCGCGAGGCGGCCGACCCGATGAGCGAGCAGCTGACCCATCTCTCGGCGACCGAACTGGCAGCGCGGATCCGCGACGGCCGGACGACCTCCACCGAGGTCGTCGAGGCGCACATCGCGGTTCTGAACCGGATCGGGCACCTGCACGCGCTCGCGGTCGAGCGGTTCGACCTCGCCCGCGAGGAGGCGAAGGCGGCGGACGCCCGGATCGCCGACGGCGAGACGGACCTGCCGCCGCTGCACGGCGTGCCGATGACGGTCAAGGAGATGTTCGGCGTCGAGGGGATGCCGAACACCGGCGGCTACCCGCACCGGCGCAAGTTCCGGCCCAGCGCGGACGCGCCGATCGTGGCGCGGATGCGCGAGGCCGGAGCGATCATCCTCGGCCTAGGCAACACCTGCGGCTTCCTGATCTGGATGGAGTCGAACAACCCGCTGTACGGGCGGGCGTCCTGCGCCTACGACGCCGACCGCACCGCCGGCGGGTCGTCTGGCGGCGACAGCGCGATCGTCGGCTCGGGCGGTGCGCCGATCGCGCTCGGGTCCGACCTCGGCGGCTCGATCCGGATGCCGGCGTTCTTCAACGGCGTCTTCGGCCATCTGCCCTCGCCCGGCCTCGTCCCGCTCACCGGGCACTTCCCGATGCCGGACGGCGAGCTACGCCGCCGGTTGTCCCCAGGCCCGCTCACCCGGCGCAGCGAAGATCTGCTGCCGGTGCTGCGGATCATCGCGGGACCCGACGGCGAGGACCCGTACATCGAGGACATGCCACTCGGTGACGCCGCCGACGTCTCGATCCGCGGCATGTCGGTGGTGGTCGCCACGCACGCCTCCACGGTGCCGCTGCGGGCGGTGTTGCGGGACGCGATCGACCGCGCGGCGGACGGACTAGCCGAGCGCGGTGCCCACGTGCGCCGCGCACCGTTCAAGGAGATGCGGTGGGCGCTCGCCCAGTTCGGCGCGACGGTCGCCACCGAGATCGACCTGCTGAACTCCTGGCAGAAGGTCACCGCGTCGACCCGGCCTGGGGCGCGCGCCGACCGGGCGCCGCTGGCCGTGCGCGGGCCCGCCGCGTTGCTCAAGGTGGTCGAGTCGGCGCCGGTGCGCACCGTGCGCACCCGTGCGGCGCGCCGCCTGGTCGACTCCGCCCAGCGCGCGCAGGACACCCTCGGCGAGACGATCGGCGACGGCGTCCTGCTCTATCCGCCGTTCCCGCGGCTGGTCCCGAAGCACCGGCACACGCTGGGCCAGCCGTGGCTCGCGACCAACACCGCGATCTTCAACCTGTACGGGCTGCCGACGACACAGGTGCCCCTCGGACTCGGTAACAAGGGCCTGCCGCTCGGCGTGCAGGTGGTGGCCGGCGCCGGCCGCGACCACGTGTCGATCGCCGTCGCCGCCGAGCTAGAGAACCTCTTCGGCGGCTGGGTCGACCCCGCCGACGTCGGCCGCGACTGAGTCGCCGGGCCGGTTGCCGCTGCCGCGCAGCGCAGACAGGATCAGCGGCGTCCCGACCACGAGCGCGAGCGAGGCGAGGACCAACCAGAGGCCCGACCAGTCGACGGCGGAGTCCTCGGCGTTGTCGACGAACACCGCGCCGACGCCCGCGCACTCGACATGCAGCCGCCCGTTCATCGCGGCGACGAACGACGCGACGTCGTTGGTCGCCTTGGTGTCCTTGTTCTCGAAGCTCAGGCTCAGCGCGCCGGGGCCCTCCCCCGGCCGGGCCGCCGTGCAGGTGAGCGTGGCCGGGTCGAGCCCGGCCTTCGCGAGGGTCGCCACGCCGCCGCGCACCGCGATCCGGTACGTCTTGCCGATCTCGACGCGCACGTACTGCGGTGGCGCGCCACCCCGGGCGTAGGCATGCGGTTCGTCCGCCGATGCCTGGACGTACAGGGCCCAGAACCCGAGGCCGGCCAGGACCAGCACCGTGCCGACGATCGCGATGATCGGCGTCCTGCGGCGTCCTTCGGTCACGGTTGCCGAGCGTAGTCGGCGGGTGCGGGCGCTAGTGTCGCCGCCGTGCGTGTCCTGATGCTGTCCTGGGAGTACCCACCGCTCGTGGTGGGCGGCCTGGGGCGGCACATCGAGGCGCTGGCCCGCGAGCTGGTCGCACAGGAGCACGACGTGCTGGTGGTCACCCGTGGAGGCGCCCCGGCCGTGCGCAGGGAGACGTGCGAGGGCGTGCGCATCGTCCGGGCAGCGGCCGACCCGATCGCGATCGACTTCACCACCGAGTCGCTGCTCGCGTGGAGCCAGGCAGCCGAGCACTCGATGCTGCGCGCCGCGCTGCCGGTCGTCCGTCGCTGGCGCCCGGATGTCGTGCACGCGCACGACTGGCTGGTCGGGCAGAGCGCGGTGACGCTCGCGCAGCAGACCGGCGCACCACTCGTCGCCACGCTGCACGCGACCGAGGCCGGCCGGCACCAGGGCTGGTTGCCGAAGCCGCTCAATCTCGCGATCCACTCGGTGGAGCGCTGGCTCGGCCGGCAGGCGACGACAGTGATCACCTGCTCCACACCGATGCGCGACGAGGTCACCAGCCTGTTCGAGCTCGACGCCGCGAAGGTGCACGTCGTGCCAAACGGTATCGACGCCATCCGCTGGACGCCCACCGGACGCAGCCGCGACGCAGCCCGCGCGCGGTTCGCCGGCGCCGGGCCGCTCATCGTCTTCGCCGGCCGGCTGGTGCACGAGAAGGGCGTGCAGACGCTGCTGCGCGCGCTGCGGCCGCTGCGCGAGGCACATCCGGGCCTGCGCCTCGTCGTCGCGGGCACCGGCTATCACGAAGCTGCACTGCGCGAGCTCACCCGCCGGCTGCGGCTGGTGCGGGCCGTGGACTTCCTCGGGTTCGTCGCCGAGACCGAGCTGCCCGCGCTGCTCGGCGCCGCCGACGCCGTCGTCGTCCCGTCGTTCTACGAGCCGTTCGGCATCGTCGCGCTCGAGGCCGCCTGCGCCGGCGCACCGCTCGTCGTCGCCGAGACCGGCGGGCTGAGTGACCTGGCGGCGGACGGAGTGGCCGTCGCCTCGTTCCCGGCCGGCGACGTCGAGGCGCTGGCCAGTGCTGTCGGCAAGGTGTTGGTCGACCCCGCGGCGGCCAACCGGGCGGCGGCGCGGGCGGCGCAACGGGTACGGCGCGACTACACCTGGCAGGCGGTCGCCCAGCAGACGAGCAAGCTCTACCGGCAGGTCGCCGGCTGATCCGTGCCCGATGGGTGCACGCACCATTGCCCGCAGGCCCGTCCCCGGCGAGGCTGGATCGAGCCGACCGGGAGGGCCGATGAGCACCATCGAACTGACACCCGACGACGCCGACCGCGTCGAAACCTTCGCGACGAACCTGTTCATGGCGACGCTCGGCGCGATGGAGCTCGTCACGATCGAGCTCGGCATCCGGCTCGGGCTGTACGAGGCGCTCGCCGGCGCCGGCCCGACGACGCCGGGCGAGCTGGCAGCGGCGACGGGCACCCACCGGCGCTACTTGCGCGAGTGGCTCGAGCAGCAAGCGGCGTCCGGCGTGCTGGAGGTCGTGGATCCGCGGGCCGGACCGGAGGAGCGCCGCTTCGTGCTCCCCAACGCGCATGCGCACGTGCTCACCGACGACGACAGCGAGGCGTGCATGAAGCCGTGCGCGTCCGTCGTGCCTGCCGCCACGCATGCGCTGTCGCTGATGGAGGATGCATATCGCACCGGGGAGGGCGTCTCATTCGGCTCGTTCGACATCCACGACGTGCAGGCCGCGTTCAACCGTCCGGTGTTCCGGAACCACCTCACGCAGGACTGGCTGCCCGCGGTCGAGGACGTCCACGAGCGGCTGGTGCGCGGTGACCGGGTGCGCATCGCCGAGGTCGGCTGCGGCGAGGGACTCGCCGCAGTGCTGATCGCATCCGCCTACCCGAACGCCGAGGTAGACGGCTACGACCTCGACGAGCGGTCCATCGCGGCGGCGGTGGCACAGGCCGAGCGCGCGGGCGTCGGGGACCGCGCCCGGTTCCATCTCCAGGACGCTGCCGACCCGGGCATCGCCGGCGACTACGACCTGGTGCTGGCCATCGAGATGCTGCACGACATGCCCGACCCGGTGGGCGTGCTGCAGACGATGCGCCGTCTCGCCGGCACGGCCGGAACGGTGCTGGTCGTGGACGAGCGCGCCGAGGAGTCGTTCACCGCGCCGGCCGGTGAGATGGAGCGGTTCCTGTACGCCTTCAGCGCGCTGCACTGCCTCGCGGTGAGCATGCAGGACGGCGGGGTGGGTACCGGCACGGTGATGCGTCCCGACACGATGCAGCAGTACGCGACTCGGGCCGGGTTCACCGGCGTGACCGTCCTCGACGTCGAGCATCCGCAGTTCCGGCTGTACCGGCTGAACTGACGCCGTCACTGGATGCGGCGGTCCCTGATCACCCGGGCGGGTACGCCCACCGAGATCGAGTAGGCGGGCAGGTCGCGCGTCACGACGGCGTTGGCGCCCACCACCGCGCCCTGGCCGACGACCACCCCGCGGGTGATCGTCGACTTCGTCCCGACCCAGACATCCGGCTCGATCCGCACCCGCGCCTTCGCGATGCCCTGGTCCTTGATCGGCACGGTCAGGTCGGCGAACTTGTGATCGAAGTCAGAAACGTAGATGTCGTCGGCGAACAGCCCGGACGCGCCGATCTCCACGTCGAGGTAGCAGTTCACCGACACGCCGCGGCCGAGCACGCACTTGTCGCCGATGGTCAGCGTGCCCTCGTGACACCGCACGGCGGTATTCACGCCGAGATGGATCCAGCGGCCGAGGACCAGCCGGCCGTAACCGCGCCGGGCCGAGATCTCCACGCCACGGTCGATGAAGACGAGACCGCGGGTCACGATGTGTGGGTTGCGCGCCTTGAAGAGCAGGAAGCGCCAGTAGCGGACGAGGTACCACGGCGTCCATGCGCGGTGCCGGACGATCCAGCGCAACGAGGCAAACGTGACGAACCGCGGGCTGCGCAGTTCCGGTGGCGACTGCTGCAACATGTCAGGCCGCCGCCAGGCCGAGTGCGTGGAGCAGATCCAGTGGTCGCGCACACACTGTCGTGGCGCCGGCGGCCGCGAGCTCACCGGACGAGGCGTAGCCCCAGCCTGCGCCGATGCAGTCGATGCCGTGTGCCCGTGCACCGAGGACGTCGTGCGCGCGGTCGCCGACCATCAGCACGGTCCGCGGATCCGGGTTGCCGAGCCTGCGCAGCACTTTGCCGATCACCAGCGCCTTGGTACCCAGCGACCCGTCCAGCTCGTCGCCGCCGACGAACTCGAAGTGATCTTCGAGACCGAGGTGCTCGACGATCGGCACCGCGAACGGCTCAGGCTTGCTGGTCGCGACCGCGAGTCGCAGACCTGCCCCGCGCAGTGCCGTCAGTGTCTCCGGCACGCCGGGGTAGTGCACCGTGTCGAACATCGCGCCGGCGGCGTAGCGCTCGCGGTAGGCGGCGATGACGTCCGGCAATCGCTCAGCCCCGCCGATCAGTGGCGGTAACGACTCGTAGAACGGCGGGCCGAGCAGGGTCCGTTCGATCCGCGGGTCGAGCGGCGCGATGCCGTTCACCGCGAGGGCGTGCCGCAACGCGGCGAGGATGCCGGGCGCGGAGTCCGACAACGTCCCGTCCAGGTCGAAGAGCACGACGGCGGGCATTGTCAGGACGGCTTCCGTCCGGTGATCTCGGCGTTGTAGAAGAGCCCGGGCGCGACGAATTTCTCGAGCCGCTCGTCCAGCCGGGCCAGCCGCTGCCAGCCGTGCAGCGCGAAGTTGGCCCACCGCATGCCCAGCTTCTCCTTGGGCACGGCGCACTCGAAGGTGCGCACCGGCCAGCCGAACCAGGAGGCGAACAGTTCCGAGGTCGCCACCTTGACGTCGGCGGCGCCCTGCTCGCGGGCGAGTGCGGCCAGTTCGGCCGGCACGAACGTATGGATGTCTACGACGGCTTCCAGGGCCGCGGCGCGGGACGACTCGTCCAGCTCGACCTGCGGCCGGCGCCAATCGGCGAGCTGCGGCAGCTTGGTGATCCGCGTCGTGGCCCACCAGGTGAACCGGGACAGCCGGCGTGCCACGTAGTCGCCGTGCCGGGTCGGCTCACCGGCGAAGACGAACCGGCCGCCGGGTTTGAGCACCCGCAGGATCTCCCGGAACGACTGCTCGAGATCAGGGATGTGATGCAGCACCGCGTGTCCGATGACGAGGTCGAACGTGTCGTCCTCGTAGGGCAGCCGCTCGGCGTCGGCGACCCGCCCCTCGATCTCGAAGCCCAGCCCGCGCGCGTTGCGCTGGGCAACCTCGACCATGCCGGGGCTCAGGTCGGTGACATGCCCCTCGTCGATGACGCCGGCGAGCTTGAGATTCAGCGTGAAGAAACCGGTGCCACAGCCGAGCTCGAGCGACTTCGCGTAGGGCCAGCCGGCCGAACCGGCGACGTGCACGAACCGTTCCCGGGCGTAGTTGATGCACCGCTCGTCGAACGAGATCGACCACTTCTCGTCGTACGTGCTCGCCTCCCAGTCGTGGTACAGGATGTTCGCGAGTTTCGGGTCCTGCCAGGCCGCCTCGACCTCGTCCGCCGACGCGTGCGGATTCGGCGACGTTGCGGCACTCATCGGAACACGGCCTTGCCCGGGCCGTTCTCGATGAACGAGGCGATGCCGATCTCTCGATCCTCGGTCGCGAACACCGAGGCGAACAGATGCGACTCCAGGCGCAGGCCGGTCGCGAGGTCGCCGTTCAGGCCGCCGTCGATCGCCGCCTTCGCCGCCGCCAGCGACAGGGCCGGCCCCGTCGCGAGCTTGCGGGCCATCTTCAGTGCCGCGTCGTACACCTCGGCCGCGGGCACGACGACGTCGACGAGCCCGATCTCGAGCGCCTCCCGCGCGTCGATGAGCCGGCCGGTGTAGATGAGATCCTTCGCCTTGCTCGGGCCTACCAACCGGGGCAGCCGCTGGGTGCCGCCCATGCCGGGAATGATGCCGAGCAGGATCTCCGGCTGACCCCACTTCGCATCGTCGGCGCTGACCCGGAAGTCGGCCGTCATCGCCAGCTCGCAACCGCCGCCGAGCGCGTAACCGGTGACCGCGGCGATCACCGGCTTCGGAATCTGCGCGAGAGCGTCAATCGACGACATCACCCGCGCCGCGTCGCGCACCATGTCTGCGTGCGTCATCGCGGCGAACTGCTTGACGTCGGCGCCGGCGGCGAAGACCCTCTCGCCGCCGTAGAGCACGACCGCGCGGACGTCCGGGTCGGCGCTCACCGAGGTTGCCGCGGCGCGCAGGCCCTCTTGCATCTCGCTGTTGATGGCGTTCATGGGCGGCCGGTCGAGGCGGATCGTCGCCACCCCGGCGTCGATCTCGACGCGCACCAGCTCGGCCATCACTACCCTTTCGTCCTGAAACCAGTTCTAGCAGCCTACGACGTAGGCCGACCCGAGGAGTCGCCGGATGAACCTCGCAGAACTCGAGTCGAGGATCGAGCGGATGCCAGCGGTGCAGAAGGTCGGCGTGCACGCGTTGCGGGTCCATCAGTTCGTCTATGTGAACACGGGCGGACGGATCGGCCATCGCCTGGCGGGCACCCGATCGCTGATCCTGCGCACCGTCGGGGCGAAGACCGGCGAGCGGCGGACGAACGCGCTCACCTACGCCAGGGCCGGAGATGTCTACCTGGTCGTCGCGTCCAACGGCGGTGCCCGACGCTCCCCCGGCTGGTACCACAACCTGCGCAAGAACCCGGACGTCGAGATCCAGGTCGGCACCAAGCGGATGCCGGCACGCGCGCGACCGGTGCTGCCCGGCGACCCGGATCGCGATCGGTACTGGAAGATCGTCAACGACTCCAACAACAACCGTTACCGCGGCTACCAGAAGGCGACGAGCCGGCCGATCCCGATCATTGCCCTCACCCCGCGCTGAACCTGGATTCGGCTCACGCCGTTGTCGCGCTGCCTACTTCGTCAGCCACTCCGGCGATGTGACGACGTCTGTCACTTCCTTGACGGTCAGCGCTGGATCCTTGCCGAGCACCGGCGCGCCGTAGTACTTGCCTTGAACGTTCGCGGTGTAGAGGCTGATCTGCCAACCGTCGGGGCGACTCAGGATCGCGTCATTCATGACGCCGTCGGGCGGTCCGTCTGGAAAGTCGGGATCGACCTCGAGCTTGGAGCCGTCGGCCAGCGTGGTGAGGTTCGGGCACGGCAGCGGGGTGGACTTCTGACCAACCGTGCCCATCGCCCCGCAGACGGCGACGTTCTTGTCGAGCTCAAGCACGTACATGCCTCGGGTGCCTGAATCCGACGTCAGCACCCCCGTGATCAAGTTGTCCGTTGAATTGGCGTGATCCACCGTGAAGGTGGCCGACTCGCCGAGAATCGAGCCGAACCGCGCGATCAGTGCGGCCTGGGTCGCCGGCACGTCGGTCGCGGGCACGGCCGGCGGTTCGGCGGCGCTAGCGGCGGTCGAATCGCGAACCAGTGCGGTACCTGACGGGGCCGACGGGTTACTCGCACCGCCGACGTGGCGCGAAGCGCCACCGAATGCGGCGAAGCTGATACCGACAGCGATCGCAGTGACAGCGGCCGCAGCCGCGCCGATCCTTATCGGGTGGGACGGGTTGCGACGACGGGGACGACCCGACCCGGGCCTATCGACGAGGTCGCCGGCCGCGTCGGCCCGGCGTTCGAGTTCCTGGAAGGCATCGTCAAGGTCGGAGAAGGTCATCGGGACTCCTGAGCTAGAACGGGCGCGTCGCCGGTGAGACCCAGCCGTAAGGTCGCCAGGGCGCGAGAGATCTGGCTGCGCACGGTGATTTCGCGGCAGCCGAGTTCAGCCGCGATGTCGGCGTCCGACATTCCGGCGTAGTAGCGCAACACCACCGCAGCGCGTTGCTTGCGCGGCAACGCGGCCAGACGGGTGATCATGGCGTCCCGCTCGGCGTGTTCATGGGCACCGTCCGAAACGCATTCAGACATTTTGATATCGGCGCGCGGCGTCGTACGGGCCAACCGGCGGCGCCAGGACAGGTGCTCGTTGACGATCATCCGCCGCACGTACGCATGCGGGTCCGCCACCGCGCCGATCCGATCCCAACGCTCGAAGGCTCTGCCCAAGACGTCGGCCACTAGATCGTCGGCGAGCCAGGTCTGGCCCGACAACACGGTGGCGAAGCGCATCAGCGCCCGCTGGTTACGGACGACATAGTCGTCGAAACCCACCGGCTGAGCACTGATCACGACCTATAACGCCCCAGCTCGCCAATCCGTTGCAAAGCGACCTCAGTCGAGGACGGCGCGGGCGAACCAGCGACCGGAGCTGCGCTCGACCCGCAGCCGCAATCCGAACGTCGCGGACAACGGTTCGTCGGCGAGCACATCGCGTGCGAGCCCGGCCGCGACCACCGCGCCGTTGCGCAGCAGCAGCGCGTGGGTGATGCCCGGCGGCAGCTCCTCGACGTGGTGCGTCACCAGCACCGAGGCCGGCGCTCCCGG
>JAVHVB010000164.1:0-14566 GCA_032160775.1 Pseudonocardiales bacterium
AGCCGCTCGAACATCACCTTGAGCTCGATACGCGCGAGCTGGTTGCCGAGGCAGAAGTGCGTGCCGAAACCGAACGCGATGTGCGGATTCGGGTCGCGGGTGATGTCGAAGCTGTCCGGCTCGGCGAAGACCGCCTCGTCGCGATTCGCCGACGGATAGAGCGCTAGTAACTGCGCCCCCTCGGGCAGGTCGACGTCCCCGAGCCGTACCTCGCGCGTCGTCGTACGCACCATGTTCTTGATCGGGCTGACCCAGCGCAGCATCTCCTCCACCGCGCCGGGCAGCAGCGCCGGGTCGGCACGCAGCGCCGCAAGCTGCTCGGGCCGCTCCAGCAGCGCGAGCAGGCCACCGCTGAGCACGTGCCGGGTCGTCTCGTCCCCACCGATGAGGATCAGCAGCGTCTCGAAGATCAGGGTGTCGTCGTCGAGTTGCTCACCGTCGACGTCGGCGTGCACGAGGACGCCGACGAGGTCGTCGTCCTTGCCGCTACGGCGGCGTTCCTCGAACACCGGCTGCATGTACTCGACGTACTCGCCGAACGCGATCGTCGACGCCTCGTACGACTCCGGGTTCGGGTCGCCCTGGCTGCGCAGCATCTCGTCGGACCAGCGCAGCAGCTGCCCGCGGTCCTCCGGCCGCACGCCGAGCATGTCGCCGATCATGATCAGCGGCAGCTGCGCCGCGACGTCGTGTACGAAGTCACAGCCCCTCGCGTCGGTGACAGCATCGATCAGGTCGTCGCACACCCTCCGCACGTTCGCTTCGAGCGCGGCGATCCGGCGCGGGGTGAAACCGGCGTTCACGAGCTTGCGTCGCTGGGTGTGCGCCGGCGGGTCGGTGTCGATCATCATCGGCAACGGCATGAACTTCGGCCGGGTGCCCTCGGCATTGGAGAATGTCGCCGGTTCGGTGCCGAGGGTGCGGACGTCGCGGTAGCTCGCAACGCCCCAGATGTCGTTGACGGCGTCGTGGTAGACCGGCGCGTTGCGGCGCATCCACGCGAAGGCGGGGTAGGGATCGGCCGCGTAGAACTCGCCGCTCATCAGGTCGACGGTCAGCGTGTCGGTCATTCGTCCTTCTTCCGGTGCTTGGCGATCAGCTTCTCCACCTGGCCGTTGAGTGTGGCCGCTGCCGGCCAGCCGAGATAGTGCGCCAGGAAGATGACGATTTCGCGCAGTGCCGTGTCGTCGAGTTCGCCCAGCCGGTGGGCCGAGTCGAGCTGGATGTCCAGGACGTCGTGCTTGCCGGTCGCGGCCAGCGCGCCGATCAGCATCAGCCGCCGTTGCTCGACGGTGAGCCCGGGCCGGTTCCAGATCTCGCCGAACAGGTGGTCGCGGGTGATGGCGAAGAAATCGCCGGGAAAGTCCCCGGACTCCCACCCGTACACCGCGTTCATCTTGGCCAGCCCGCGAGCCGCCACGTCGTCATCGGTCAACGCTGTTCCCTTCGGGCAGGCCCAGACCGGCGGCCAGCCGGCTCAGGGCGAGGTCGGCGAGCGGGGTGTCCACCCCGAGCCGGTCGCCGAGCTCGGTGGCGAGGGCGAGGTCCTTCTCGCCGAGTTGCCGTACATGGTCGAGGATCGGGTACCAGTGGTCCCCGGTCGCGACCCGGGCGGGGGTGTCGCGCCACATGATCGCGCCCGGACCGCCGGTGATGGCGTCGGTGTGCCGCACGACCTTGCCGAGTTCGACCAGATCGATGCCCGCCGCCTCCGCCAACCGGGCGGCCTCGGAGGCCGCGGCGAACGCGACGAAGTGCAGCAGGTTGCGCGCTAGCTTCGTCGCGGTGCCGGCCCCGATCGGTCCGACGTGCAAGACCAGCTCGCCCATCTGCTCGAGCACAGCGCGCGCGGCGGCGAAGGCCGCGCCGTCGCCGCCGACGAGGATCGCGAGCCGGCCCTGCTGCGCCCCCATCGCGCCACCGCTCACCGGGGCGTCGAGCACCCGGACGTCCTGCTGCGCGGCGAGTTCGGCCAGCTTGTGCGCGGTGTCGGTGCCGATCGTCGAATGAACGGCGACGACGCAGCCCGGCCGCGCCGCGGTGAGGATTCCGCCCGCGCCGGCCAGCACGTCACGCACCTGCGCGTCGTCGCGCACCATGACCGAGATGACGTCGGCGTGTTCGGCGACCTCGGCCGGGCTGCCGGCGACAGTGGCGCCCGCCCGCTCGAGTTCGGCGGTCGCTGCCGGGTCGACGTCGTACACCCAGAGCCCGTCCGGTCGGCTGGCGAGACGCGCCGCCATCGGCCGGCCGATCTGGCCGAGCCCGATGAACCCTGCGGTCGTCATCGGACCATCTCCCGCTGACCATCCTTCGTCATGCGCGAAAGACCTGGCCGCCGTCGACGTTGATGATCTGCCCGGTGATCCAGGCCGCCTCGTCGGAGAGCAGGAACAAGCACGCGGCGGCCATGTCGTCAGCCGTGCCGAGCCGCTTGAGCGCCATCCGCTCGGTGAGCTTGTCGATGTAGTCCGGGTGGACGACGGTGCGCGTCGCCTCGGTGTCGGTCGGGCCCGGCGCGATCGCGTTGACCCGGATGTTCGACCAGCCCAACTCGTGCGCCAGCTGCTGGGTGAGGCCGTTCATGGCCACCTTGGCCAGGCCGTAAAAGCCCGAGTACAGCCAGGCGGCGGTCGACGACTGGTTCACGATCGCCCCGCCGCCGCGCGCCTTCATGTGCTTGTAGCAGGCCCGGGTCACGACCAGCGCCCCGTCCATGTTCACCGACATGAAGTTGCGGTAGTAGTCCCAGGGGACGGTGATCAACAGGTCGAGCTTCATGCCGCCGTAGATCGCCGCGTTGTTCACCAGCAGGTCGATGCCGCCGAACTCCGCGACGGCGGCGGCGGCCATCGCCTCGGCCGACTCCGGCGAGCTGACGTCGGTCTCGACGAACAGCGCGCGGCCCCCGCCGGCGGTGATCTCCTTGGCCACCAGCGCGCCGCGCTCGACCGCGACATCCGCTACGACGACGGCCGCGCCTTCGGCCGCGAGCCGCCGCGCGTACGTCTCACCGATCCCCTGGGCCGCGCCGGTGACCACCGCGACCTTGTCCGCGAACCTGTCCTCTGTCACGACGCCTCCACGCGCTCGGCGACCAGCTTGGTCTCGAGGTACTCCTCGAACCCGGCCACGCCCATCTCCCGGCCCAGCCCGGACTGCTTGTAGCCGCCGAACGGCGCGTCGGCGGCGAACCACACCCCGCCGTTCACCGCGACGGTGCCGGTGCGGATCCGTGCGGCGACGCGGCGCGCCCGCTCCGGGTCGGCCGAGGTCACCGCGCCGGACAGCCCGTACGGCGAGTCGTTCGCGATGCGCACCGCGTCGTCGTCGCCGTCATGCGCCAGCACGACGAGCACCGGCCCGAAGATCTCCTCGCGTGCGGTGCGCGCGCTGTTGTCCAGCCCGGCGATGACGGTCGGCGCCGCCCAGAAGCCACGCTCGAAGCCGTCGCCGCGCGGCCGCGAGCCGCCGATCGCGAACCGGCCACCCTCGTCGCGCGCCAGCGCCAGGTAGCCCTCCACCCGGGAGCGCTGGCCGGCACTGATCAGCGGTCCGCAGACGGTCGCCGGGTCGGTCGGGTCGCCGACCTGCACGTAGCGCATCGTGTTGGCGGCGATCTCGACCGCCTCGTCGTAACGGGCGCGCGGCACGATCAGCCGGGTGGTCAGTGCACAGCCCTGGCCGGCGTGGATGCACACGCTGAACGCCGCCATCCCGGCACCGGCACCGAGGTCGGCGTCGTCGAGCACGACGGCCGCCGACTTGCCCCCGAGTTCGAGGAAGACCCGTTTGAGCGTCGGCGCGGCCGCGGCCATCACGGCGCGGCCGGTGGCGGTCGAGCCGGTGAACGACACGAGATCGACGCGCGGGTCGGTGGTCAGCTGCTCGCCGACCGACCGGTGCGGCGACGTGACGACGTTGAACACGCCGGGCGGCAGCTCGGTGTGCTCGGCCGCGAGGCGGCCGAGTTCGGCGGCAACCCACGGTGTGTCCGGCGCCGGCTTGAGGACGACCGTGTTCCCGGCGGCGAGCGCGGGGCCGATCTTGGCGAGGTTGATCTGGTTCGGGAAGTTCCACGGCGTGATCGCCGCGACCACCCCCACCGGCTCGCGCCGGATCTCGCGCGTCGTCGCAATGCCCATCGGCGCCGCGGTGCCGAGGTCCGTCGTCCAGGCGTAGTTCTCGGCGAGGTCGATGGTCCACGCCAGCGACTCGACCGGTACGTCGTACTGCGGGCCGCTGGTGAAGCTCGCCGGCGCACCCGCCTCGGCGGTGGTGAGCGCGCGCATGGCCGGACCGTGCTCGACGAGCGCCTGATGCAGTTGCCGCAGGCAACGCACCCGGAGGCCGAGGTCGGTGGCCCAGTCCGTCACGTCGAACGCCCGACGGGCAGCGGCGATGGCGGCGTCGACGTCCGCGTCCGTCGCCGCGGGCGCGGTACCGATGACCTCCTCCGTCGCCGGGTTGGTGATCTCGAAGGTGCCGCCGCCGGTCGCGTCGCGCAGCGTCCCGTCGACGAGGAGTCGGGCAGTCGGCGTGCTCATCGCGGGGTGACCTGCACGGGCAGGTGTGCGAAACCGCGGACGTTCACCGACCGCACCCGCTCGATGCCACCCGAGTCGTCGACCGCGATGTCGCGCACGCGCGACATCAACTCGGTCAGCGCGATGTCGGACTCGAGCCGGGCGAGGTTCGCCCCCAGGCAGTAGTGGCGCCCGCCGCCGAAACTGATCAACTGGCTGGTGTCCCGCTCGATGTCGTAGCGATCTGCGTCCGGGAACACCTCGGCGTCCCGGTTCGCCGAGCCGAGCAGCAGCAGCAGTTGCGCGCCGGCCGGCGCGACGGCGCCGTGCAGTTCGACGTCGCGCATCAGGTAGCGGGCGAGCATGTGGGTTGACGTGTCGTAGCGCAGCGTCTCGTTCACCCAGCCCGGCACCCGGGCGAGGTCGGCGAAGATCAGCGCGAGCTGGTCCGGGTTGCGGGCCGCCCAGTAGACGCTGTTGCTGAGCAACTTCGTCGTCGTCTCGTTGCCCGCGACGATCATCAGCAGCGCGAAGCCGACGATCTCCTGGTCGGCCAGGCGTTCGCCGTCGACATCGGCCTCGACGAGCGCCGAGACGAGGTCGTCGTGCGGTTGCCGGCGCCGCTCGGCGATCATCTCGCCGAAGTACCGCATCAGGCTCAGGGCCGCGTCGATCCCGGCCTGCGGCACGTCCCGGGTGCCCAGCGGGCGGTCGATCAGCAGGTCGGCCAGCCGGCGCAGCTCGGGACGGTCGGCCTTCGGCACACCGAGCAGTTCGGAGATCACGTCCATGGGCAGCTTGCCGGCGAAGTCGTCGACGAAGTCGAACGAGCCGCGCTCGACGATCTCGTCGAGATACTCGCGGGCCAGCTCCCGGATCCGCGGCTCCATCGCCTGCACCCGGCGGGGCGTGAAGCCGCGCGACACCAGCGTGCGCAGCCGGGTCTGGTCCGGCGGGTCCATCGCGATGAACGACATCGCGTACCGCGCCTGCGGCCCCCATGCGATCGGGTCGATGGATACACCCATCTGGTTGGAATAGGTGTTCTCGTCGCGCAGCGCGGCGAGAACGTCGGCGTGCCGCGACAGCGCCCAGAAGCCGTGCTCCTCGTTGCGGTACAGCGGGGCGTTCGCGCGCAGCCACGCGTACACGGGGAACGGGTCGTCCTGGATGGCGTGGTCGTACGGGTCGTACGCGATCAACTGCTCCGCCGTCACTGGTCGGCGCCCAGGACGAGCCGGGCCACGGTCGCCAGGCGCTCGCCCAGCTGTTCGGCGGGCGCGTGGCCCATGCCGACCTGGAGCATCGCGCCGGACCAGGCCAGGGTCAGCACGTCGAGCGCGTCCGCCGATGCGGCCTCGCCGAGCGCGTGCTTGATCCGCCGGTTGATCTCGTTGCCGATCATCAGCTGCAGGTGCTTCACGTCCGGCTCGGCACCGAGCAGCGCCGACGTCACGGCGGCCGCCAGCTCCGGCTCCGCGGCGATGAAGTCGGCGAGGTCGTCGAACACGCCCACCACCCGGCCGAGCGGCGAGCTGAGCGTCTCCTCCAGCCGCGGCCGCTCGTTCAGCCGGCGCCAGAAGATCTCGGCGACGAGGTGATTCTTGGACGAGAAGTAGGTGTAGGCGGTGGCCGGTGCGACGCCGGCCCGGTGCGCGACGCTGCGCACGGTCAGCCCGTCGAAGCCGACCTCGCGCAGCTCGTCCTGCCCGGCCGCGACGACCCGTTCGACCGTCTCGGCCTGCCGGGCGTTGAGCTGGCGCCGTGTCGCCTGGGTGGAATGCATGCTGGACATACGGCTGGACACTAGTCCAGACAAGGCTCGACAGCAAGCTTCCGGGCGGCCGCTGCGACTACCGATCGGTAGCGGGTATATCGCCCTCATGCCACGCCTGTTGATCGGTCCTGTGCTGCGCCACGTCGGGTCCACCGATGCCACCGTGTGGGTCGAGACAGACGAGCCGTGCGAGGTCGAGATCCTCGGCACCCGAGAACACACCTGGACGGTCGCCGGGCACCACTATGCGCTGGTGATCCTCGCCGATCTCACGCCGGCCAGCGTCATCCCCTACACCGTCCAACTGGCCGGCGAGCAGGCGTGGCCACCGCTGGCGGGCGATCGTCCGCCTTCAGTGATCCGGACGCTGGACGAGGGGCGGCCGCTGCGGGTCGCATTCGGTTCGTGCCGCTACGGCCGCGCTGCGGTGAAGCTCGACGACGACCACTTCGACGCGGACGCGCTGGCCTGCTTCGCGCGTCGAACCGCAGCGCAGGACATGGCGCTGTGGCCGGACGCGATCCTGATGCTGGGCGATCAGGTCTATGCGGACGAGACCTCGCCCGCGACGCAGCGCCGGATCCGCACCCGCCGGGACATCACGAAGGGCGCGAACGATCCTGGCAAGGAGGTGGCCGACTTCGAGGAGTACACCTGGCTCTACCTGGAGTCGTGGACCGATCCGGACGTCCGCTGGCTGATGTCCACGGTGCCGAGCGCGATGATCTTCGACGACCACGACGTGCGCGACGACTGGAACACCTCGCACGAGTGGCGAAAGGACATGCAGCAGCTCGACTGGTGGTCCGAGCGCATCATCGGCGGGCTGTCCTCGTACTGGGTGTATCAGCACCTGGGCAACCTCTCGCCCGACGAATTGGCGAAGAACGACCTCTTCCAGCACGTACGCAGCTCCGACGGCGATGCCGAACCGGCACTGCGGGAGTTCGCCCGGATGGCCGACGCGGAGGCCGACGGCGGCAAAGGCGCTCGCTGGTCGTATCGGCGTGACCTCGGCCGGACCCGCGTCGTGGTCGTCGACTCGCGCTGCGGCCGGATCCTCGCCGACGGCCGTCGCAGCATGGTCAGCGAGGAGGAGTTCGCCTGGATCGAGGAACAGACCGACGGCGACTACGACCACCTGTTGCTCGGCACCTCGTTGCCGTGGTTGTTGCCGCGAGCGCTGCACGACCTGGAGGCCTGGAACGAAGCCATGGCCGACCGCGCGGGCACCTGGCGCGGCCGGTTCGCCGAGAAGCTGCGGCGCGCTGCCGATCTCGAGCACTGGGCCGCGTTCCGCCGTTCTTTCGAAGCACTGGCCGACCTGCTCGCCTCCGTCGCCCGCGGGCAGCGCGCACCCGCCGGCATCGCCCCCGCGACCGTGTGCGTCCTGTCCGGCGACGTCCACCACGCGTATGCGGCGCGCGCGCATTTCGCCGAGCCGACCGACGCGGCGGTCTATCAGCTCACGT
The DNA here is from genome assembly GCA_032160775.1 of Pseudonocardiales bacterium. GTDB lineage: Bacteria > Actinomycetota > Actinomycetes > Mycobacteriales > Jatrophihabitantaceae > Jatrophihabitans. The sequence goes on from JAVHVB010000164.1 coordinate 7,776, forward strand.
GCTCACCGCTGCACAACTACGTCCCGGCCGCGATGAAGGTGGCTTTCCGGATCGCGTGGAGCCGGGTCACCGAGTGGGTCGCCCGCCGGCTCCTGCGGCTGGCCGGCCCGGTGCCCGCACCGTCGATGAGTTGGGACCGCATGTGCGCCCCTGCGTTCGGCAACGAGATCGCGACGCTGCTCCTCGACGGCCGACGCGCCGAGATGGTGCTCGAGCGCTCGGCACCGGCCGATTCGGCCGACGAGTTGACCGAAGTAGCGCGCCTGCAGCTCAGCCGCTGATCGGCACCTGATTCGGGACCGGCCCCGGATCACGCAGGTGTGGGGATCTCCACGCAGCGCGTGCCCGTGTAGATCGTCGGCATGCACCGGTTGCAGTGACTGCACAGCGACCGGGCCGACGGCTCGGCCCGGAGCCGGTTGACGAGGTCCGGTTCACGCAGCAACGCGCGGGCCATCGCGACGAACTCGAAGCCGGCGGCCATCGCCTCGTCGATCACCGCCCGGTCGGTGATCCCGCCGAGCAGCACCATCGGCAGCTGGACTGCCGCCCGCACCTGCCGCGCGTCGGCCAGCAGGTAGCCGTCCTGGTACGGGTAGCTGTGCAGCCTGGTGCGGCCGAACAGCCGCACACCGGTGCGGACCGGCTGGCGCATGGCGGCTGCGAACTCCTTCAGCGGCGCCGGGCCCTTGAACAGGTACATCGGGTTGAGCAGCGAACTGCCGGCCGTCATCTCCAGGGCGTCCAGCGAGCCGTCGGCCTCGAGCCAGCGCGCGACCTGGATGGATTCGTCCAGCTGCAGGCCGCGTCGCACGCCGTCGTCCAGGTTGAGCTTGGCGAGGATGGCGATCCGGTCGCCGACCTCGTCGCGGACCGCCCGCGCGATCGCACGCGGGAAGCGCGCCCGGTTCTCCAGCGTCCCGCCGTACTCGTCGCGGCGCCGGTTCAGCCGCGGCGAGAGGAACGAGGACGCCAGGTAGTTGTGGCCGAGGTGGATCTCGACGGCGTCGAAGCCCGCCTCGATCGCCAGCCGGCCGGCATCGGCGTGTGCGCGCACGATCCGGTCCAGGTCGGCCACGGTCGCGACGTGCGAGAACTGCATGCTCATCGGCGAGAACATCCGCCCGGCGGACAACGCCGGGGTGCGGTTGCTCCGGCCGTCGGCGACCGGACCGGCGTGCCCGATCTGCGCGGACGCGGCCGCGCCCTCTGCATGGATCGCGTCGGTCAGCCGGCGCAGGCCGGGCAGGGCGTCCGGGCGCCAGTGGATCTGGTGCCGGTCGGTGCGCCCCTCCGGCGCGACCGCCAGGTAGGCGACCGTCGTCATCCCGACTCCCCCGGCGGCGACCTGACGGTGGAAGTCGATCAAATCGTCGCTGACGACTCCGCCTCGGGTCATCCCCTCGAAGGTCGCGGCCTTGATGATCCGGTTGCGCAGTTGTACGGGGCCGAGCCGAGCCGGTGCGAACGCGTCGTTCACCGGGCGACTCCGCGGGCGGTGCTCACCGGAGCTTGTCGAGGCGCTGCACCGTCTCGTCGAACTCGGCGAGCAGCTCTTCGAACAGCTCGGCGACCGGTCGCACGGCGTTCATCCGGCCGACGATCTGGCCGACGGGCATCGCGACGACCGCCGGGTCGTTCGCCGCGGCGATGCGCTGGTGCGCCTCGGCGACCAGGATGTTCTGCAGCGGCATCGGCAACGCCTCGGGCGCGCCCTCGGCGAACCAGGCGTCCGTCCACTTGGTCTTCAACAGCCGGGCCGGCTTGCCGCTGTACACCCGGGCCCGGACGGTCTCGTCCGATCCGGCAGCGACCAGCGCGCGCTGTACCGCGTCGCCGGTGCCCATCTTGTACTCCGAGGTGGTCAGCCAGTAGGAGCCCATCCAGACGCCGTCGGCGCCCAGGGCGAGCGCGGCGGCGATCTGCCGGCCGCACCCGATGCCGCCCGCGGCGAGCACATGGGCGTCGCCCGCGACCGCGTCGACGATCTCCGGAACGAGCACCATCGTGGCGATCTCGCCGGTGTGCCCGCCGGCCTCGGTGCCCTGCGCGATGACGATGTCCACGCCGTTGTCGACGTGCGAACGGGCGTGCTTGGCCTTCCCGGCGAGCGCCGCGACCGGGACGCCGGCGGCGTGCGCCTCGTCGATGACGTCCTTCGGCGGCGAGCCGAGCGCGTTCGCGATCAGCGCGATCGGGTGCTTGAGCGCGACGTCGACGTGCGCCCTGGCGACCGAGTGCAGCCAGCCGAGCACGCCCTCGGCCGCCGGGTCGCCGTCGGCCGGGAGCGGCGGCACGCCGAGCTTGCGCAACGTGTCGTCGACGAACTTCTTGTGGTCCTCCGGGATGTACTTGCCGAGGTCGGTCGCGGTGCCCTCGGTCGGCACCTTCGCCGGCATCACGATGTCGACGCCGTAGGGCTTTCCGTCGGTGTTCTCGTACATCCAGTGCAGGTCGGCGTCCAGTTCCTCGGCGTGGTTGAACCGCACGCAGCCGAGCACGCCGAGCCCGCCGGCCCGGCTCACCGCCGCCGCGACGTGCTCGGACGGCGTGAACGCGAAGATCGGGTGGGCTATGCCGAGCTGGTCGCAGAGCGCGGTGCGCACAGGTCGTCTCCTGGGTGTTGTTCGGCGAACTCGTTGGCCCACCGGTAGTCGGCCTTGCCGGTCACGGTTCGTTGGATCTTGTCGACCAGCCAGATGCTGCGTGGGACCTTGTAGCCGGCGATCTCGGCGCGCGCGTGCTGAATCAGGTCGTCGGCGACCGGCGTCGAACCGGGCCGGGCCTCGATCACCGCGGCCACCCGCTGGCCGAGCCGCTCGTCCGGCACGCCGATCACCAGCACGTCGAAGACGTCCGGGTGCGACATCAGGGCGGACTCCACCTCTTCCGGGAAGACCTTCTCGCCGCCGGTGTTCACGCAGGTGTTGCCGCGCCCGAGCAGGGTGATGGTGCCGTCCGCCTCGTGCCGCGCGAAGTCGCCGGGCACCGTGTAGCGCTTGCCGTCGACCTCGACGAACAGCCGCGCGGTCTTCTCGGCGTCCTTGTAGTAGCCGAGCGGGATGTGCCCGCCGCGGGCCAGCCGGCCGATCTCCTCCGACCCCGCCGGGATCGGCTTGTTGTACTCGTCGATGACGATGGTGTCCTTGCCCGCGCTCACCCGCGGGCCGCCGATGCCCTGTTCGGTGTCCTTGGTGATCATCCCGATCCCCATGAACCCGGTCTCGGACGAGCCGATCGCGTCGGTGATCACGGTGTTCGGCAGCGCCTCGAGGTACTGGTTCTTGACGCTCTGCGAGAAGAGCGCCGCGCTGCTGGAGATGGCGAAGACCGACGACACGTCGTAGCTGCCGGCCGTGAACGCCTCGATCATCGGCCGCGCCATGGCGTCGCCGATCAGGACGACGACGTTGACCTTGCGCCGCTCGACCGCCTTCCACACCTCGACCGGGTCGAACTGCGGCAGCAGCACCACCGTGTCGCCGCCGAACAGCGCCATCAGCCCGGCCCACTGCGCGTTGCCGTGGATCAGCGGGGCGAGGCACAGCCGCACCATGCCGCCGGTGACCTTGCCCGCCTCGGCCTGCTCGTACTCGCTCTGCAGCGGCTCACCGGTCACGAAGTTGATGCCGCCGCCGAGCGTGCGCCACACGTCCTCGTGCCGCCAGATCACGCCCTTCGGCATGCCGGTCGTGCCGCCGGTGTAGAGCAGGTAGTGGTCGTCACCGCTGCGCTCGTCGAAGTCCCGGTCGGGACGGGCGGCGGCGAGCGCGTCCCGGTAGGCGGTGCCGGTGAACTCGAGGTCGCTCTCGTCCTCGATCACCACGACATGCCGGACCGTCGGCACGCCGGGGAGCGCCTGCGCGACCCGGTCGGAGTACATCCGCTCGTGCACCAGCGCGACGACGTCGGCGTTCTCCAGCACGTAGCGGATCTCGTTCGCGGTGTAGCGGTAGTTGACGTTGATGAGCGCGGCCCGCAGCTTGTAGACCGCGAGCATCGTGACGACGGCCTGCAGCCGGTTCCGGGTGCACATGCCGACGTGCGTACCGGCACCGACCCCGTGCTCGGCAAGATGGTGCGCCAGCCGGTTCGCCTGCTCCTCCAGTTCGGCGTAGGTCGCCTCCTCGTCCCCGCACGCGACGGCGAGTCGCTCCGGGAAATAGTCGACGGCATGCTCGAACAGGTCCGCGATGTTGAAGGCCACGTGGCAAAACTAGAACGTGTTATCGTTTCGTGCAAGCTTGGATCGCCTGTGAGGACGGACCTCGATGACAGCGGTAACCCCTGACGACCAGCACTGCCTGGTCGAGAAGCGCGGCCACGTCCTCATCGTGACGATGAACCGGCCCGAGGCGCGCAACGCGCTGTCCGGGCCGATGCTTGCCGGAATGACCGCCGCCTGGAACCAGGCCGACGAGGACACCGACATCCGGGCCGCGATCCTCACCGGCGCCGGCGGGGCCTTCTGCGCCGGCGCGGACCTCAAGGCGATGACGTCCTCGCATCCCGGCGACTCCGCGCGCTCGATGGACCTGTCGGTGATCGAGTCGCTGCTCAAGGGCCGCCGGCTCAGCAAGCCGCTGATCGCCGCTGTCGAGGGGCCGGCGATCGCCGGCGGTACGGAGATCCTGCAGGCCACCGACATCCGGATCGCCGGCGAGAGCGCGCGGTTCGGGGTCAGCGAGCCGAAGTGGGGGCTGTTCCCGCTCGGGGGGTCGGCGGTCCGGCTCGTCCGGCAGATCCCGTACACGGTCGCCGCGGATTTGCTCCTGACCGGCCGGCACATCAAAGCGGCCGAGGCCAAGGAGATCGGGCTGATCGGACACGTTGTCCCGGACGGCACGGCCCTCGACAAGGCACTCGAGATCGCCGAGGTGATCGCGGCCAACGGCCCGCTCGCCGTGCAGGCGATCCTGCGGACGATCCGCGAGTCCGAGGGCATGCACGAGAACGAGGCGTTCCGGCTGGACGCGAAGGTCGGCATGGCGGTGTTCCAGAGCGAGGACGCGAGGGAGGGCCCGCGCGCCTTCGCCGAGAAGCGCAAGCCGGAGTTCAAGGGCAAGTGAGTTCGCGCGTCGCGCTCGTTACCGGCGCGGGCGGCGGTCTCGGGTCGGCGACCTGCCGGGCGCTGCGATCGGCCGGCTTCCGCGTCGTCGCGACCGACCGGACCCTCGATCTACTCAACGCATTTCGTGACCGCGACGGCTACACCCTGCTGGCACTGGACGTCACGGACACGGCCGCCGTTGCCGCCGCCGCGACGGCGGTCCGCCAGTCGGCGGGCCGGCTGGACGTGCTGGTCAACAACGCCGGAATGATCGGCTACTTCCCCACCGTCGAGATGGACCCGGAGCTGCTCATCCGGCACTTCCAGGTGAACACCTTCGGCGCGTTGCGCACGGTGCACGCGTTCCTCGACCTGCTCGTCGAGTCGGCCGGCCGGGTCGTCAACGTCACGAGCGAGTCGTACAAGTTCCGCAACCCGTTCCAGATCTATCAGACGACCAAGCTCGCGCTCGAAGGGTTGAGTGACGTCCAGCGCAGGGAACTCGCACCGCTCGGAGTGCGGGTGTCAACGGTCCGGCCCGGCGCGATCCGCACCGAACTGTTCAGCGCGATGGCACACATCGAGAACCCGGTGCCCGACTCGCGGCTGGCGAAGCCGTTCGGCCGGTTCGCCCGGATGCTCGCCACCCGGCCGCCGAGCAAGGTCTCCGAGCCCGACGAGGTCGCCGCGGTGATCGTGCGCGCCGCCACCGAGGCGAAGCCGCGCATCCACTACGAGATCAACAACATGCGCCAGCTTCGGATCGCCGCCGCGCTGCCCGCGGCGTTGACGGACCGCTCGTTCCGCAAGCTCACCGGTTGATCCATTTCAGCGGGCGAGGTCGCGGACGAAGTCGCCGAGCTGGGCGAGGTTTCGGCACTCCACCATCGGCGCGATGGCGCCGTACTCGCTCGCCCGCGAGTCGCCGGTGTCCCAGATCGCCCGCCGCTCCGGATTGAGCCAGTACGCGTGCTTGGCCCGCTCGACCAGCTCGGCGAACACCGGCAGCGCCAGGTCGCCGTAGTTCGACCGGGCATCGCCGAGGATCAGCAGCGACGTGCGCGGGCCGACGGTGTCCGGGAAGCGCTGTGCGAACAGGTTGAACGCGCGGCCGTAGTCGGTGCGGCCGAGCAGCCACGTCACGTCCGCCTCGTTGGTGAGCCGGGTGACCGAGTCGAGCACGTCGCCGCCCGGCGTGAAGAACCGGGTCACCTCGTCCAGCTCGTCCACGAAGGCGAAGGCGCGCACCTTGGTGAACTGCTCGCGCAGCGCATAGACGAGCAGCAGCGTGAAGTGCGCGAACGAGCTGACCGAGTCGCTGAGGTCGCAGAGCACGACGAGTTCGGTCTTGAGCGGCCGGCGCGGCCGGTAATGCGTCGTGATCGGGACACCACCGGACGACAGCGAGGCCCGGATGGTGCGCCGGAAGTCGAGCTGGCCACGCTTCCCGCGCCGCTGGTCGATCGCGAGACGGCTGGCGAGCCGCCGCGCGAGTGGCTGGATCTCGCGGCGCAGCGCCGCGAGCTCCGTGCGGGTGGCGCCCAGGAAGGCGACGTGGTCGATGCTGGGCCGCGCCGAACTGCGGGCGACGGCCTGCGCGCCGGAGTCCTCGGCCAGGCGCCGTTGCACCTCGCTGGCGACCAGTTGCTCGAAGGCCGCGATCCGGTCGTCGATCATGCGCCGCGCCCGCTGCTCGGCGAGCCCGCCGCGGTCGGCGCCGGCCAGCACCTGCTCGAGCACG
>JAVHVB010000165.1:0-4789 GCA_032160775.1 Pseudonocardiales bacterium
GACCGGGGGGATCCGTCGGCGACCACGCTGGAGTCAGCAGCAGCCGGCACCGACGGTCTCGGCGGCGGTCGAGTCCGACGCGCAGGCGCCGTCCTCACCCGGCGCGCAGCCGAACACGGCCGCGTCCGCCAGCACTGTGTAGACCTCCCACTGCTCGCCGTTCGGCGCGTCCTGTACCCAGAACTTGTCCTGCTTGGCGTAGCAGCAGGTGGTCCCGCGCTGCTCGACAGAAGCCAACCCTGCGGCAGCCAAGCGGGTCTGCTCTGCGTCGACCGTGTCGGTATCCGCGACCTCGACGCCGAGGTGGTTGACACTGCCGCCGTGGCCCGGGTTCTCGATCAGCACGAGCTTGAGCGGCGGTTCTGCGACGGCGAAGTTCGCATAGCCCTCGCGCACCTTGGCCGGCTCGGTCGCGAAGAGCGCGGAGTAGAACGCGATCGACTCGTCGAGGTTGTCGACGTTGAGTGCGAGTTGGACGCGGGACATGGGAGACCTCCGAAGACTTCGATGGACATCGATATGTTTCGAGGTTGCCACTACACATCGACGTCTGTCAATATTGATGCGTGTCGAAGTCCAATGTCCTCACGCTGACGCCAGTCGAGACGGTCGCGTGCTGCTCGCCGCTGTCCCGCGAACCGCTGTCGCAGGGGGCCGCCGATCGCATCGCGCCGCTGCTGAAGGCGCTTGCGGATCCGGTGCGGCTGCGCTTGATGTCGCTGATCGCGTCGCACGCGGGCGGCGAGGCGTGCGTGTGCGACTTGAATGACGCCTTCGACCTCTCCCAGCCGACGATCAGCCATCACTTGAAGGTGCTGCACGAAAGCGGCCTCCTCGACCGGGAGAAGCGCGGCGTCTGGGTCTACTACCGGGCAAGCGGCGATGCGCTGACCGGCCTGGCGACGCTGATCGGGAACACCGCGCCGTGAGCCCGCTGGCCCGCCGGGCGCTGGCCGAGTTCGTCGGCACCGCCTTCCTGGTCTCCGCCGTGATCGGCTCCGGGATCGCGGCAGCCCGGTTGAGTCCGGACGACGTCGGCCTGCAGCTGCTCGAGAACAGCCTGGTCACCGGCGCCGCGCTCATCGCTCTGATCACCGCGCTGCAACCGGTGTCGGCTGCATTCAACCCGGTGGTGACGCTCGTCGAGCGGGCGCTGGGGGCCGTCACCTCACGGGACGCCGGCGCGCTCGTCGTGAGCCAGCTCGCGGGCGGCTTCCTCGGCGCTGTGGCGGCCAACCTGATGTTCGACCTCGACGCGGTGAGCATCTCCAGCCATCACCGCGCCACCAGCGCGCACCTGCTCGGCGAAGTGATCGCCACCCTCGGCCTGCTGGTCGTCATCTTCGGTGCCGCGCGAGCCGGCCGCGGCGACCGCGTCGCAGTCACGGTCGGCTCTTACATCACCGCCGCGTACTGGTTCACCAGCTCCACGTCCTTCGCCAACCCGGCGGTCACGGTGGCGCGGATGTTCTCGGACACCTTCGCCGGCATCGCACCGGCCTCCGTCCCCGCCTTCGTCGTTGCCCAGCTGATCGGCGGGCTGGTCGGCTACGTGCTCATCCGCGCCCTGTACCCGAGCCAGACCACGCTCCCGATTGCCCGAGAGGCGACGGCATGACCCGCCCGAAGCCGATCGTGCTGTTCGTCTGCGTGCACAACGCCGGCCGCTCGCAGATGGCGGCGGGCTGGCTGTCGAGCATCGCCCGCGACCGGATCGACGTCCGCTCGGCCGGCTCCGAGCCGGCCGACCGGATCAATCCGGTGGCTGTCGAGGCCATGCGCGAGGTGGGCATCGACATCACCGGCGAACAGCCGAAGAAGCTGACGATCGACTCGGTGCAACAGGCCGACGTCGTCATCACCATGGGGTGTGGCGACACCTGCCCGATCTTTCCAGGCAAGCGGTACGAGGACTGGGAGCTGACCGATCCCGCAGGTCGGCCGATCACGGTGGTGCGACAGGTCAGGGACGAGATCGAGGCGAAGGTCGACGGCCTCGTCGCGGACCTGCTCGGGTAGAACCGCGACCTGCGTTGCGGCCGGTATGAGGTCGCCGGGTACGTCGTGAGGCTCAGGTGGGCAGGATCGTCCCGTCGGCCATGCAGCGCGCCTCGCCCGTCGGGATCGTGGCCACGTTGTTCGCCGTCAGGCGGAACCTGACCTGCTGGACCGAGTGATCCACCCCGAACACCGTCAGGTCGTACCACAGACGGTAGAAGTGACCGAACGACGCGGGCACGAACAGCGTGGTCGTGGAGGAGCGTTGGGTGAAGTTGTCGGTCACGGTCGTGATCGGCGTCGAGTTGATCGGCCCCGGAACGGACGTGTCGTACTGCTCCAGGACGGGTCCGGAAACGGTGTAGGTCACGCCCGGCCGGCCTTTGATGATCAGCTGCGTCTCGACCGAGCGGGATCCTGCGCTGCCGGTGATGGTGCAGGATTCGTAGTACCCGTAGCCGTCGACCGTCTTCGTCGGGCTGGTGACCGTCCGGCTGGCGTGGAAGTAGATCGGGTAGGCGCCGTGGCCGAGCGTCACCCCGGTCTGCCCGCTGGCACATGCCCCGCTGGCGGACGCGAGGACGAGGACGCCCGACGAATTCGCGCAGGCCTTGACCGGCGCGTTCACTGTCGCGGCGCCCGCCCAGGCACCGATGCCCAGCACGCACACGCCGGCGACCGCGAGCGCTCCGCCGGTCACCAACCGCTTCCTTGTCGTCATCAGATACCCCTCACCTCGGCGGGCTGCTACACGACGGCTCGCCTGCGTCGTCGGCACCTCGGACGAGGTGTGCGCGGGACGCTACCCGCGTGCGGCCGAGCGTGGACGTGGCACGATCGGTCGAGTGACAAAGCCGGCCGACAGCCACGACCTGATCCGCGTGCACGGCGCGCGGGTGAACAATCTCAAGGACATCAGCGTCGAGATCCCCAAGCGCCGGCTAACGGTGTTCACCGGGATCTCCGGCTCCGGCAAGAGTTCGCTGGTCTTCGACACGATCGCGGCCGAGTCGCAGCGGCTGATCAACGAGACGTACAGCGCCTTCGTCCAGGGCTTCATGCCGACGTTGGCGCGCCCCGAGGTCGACCTGCTGGACGGGCTGACGACCGCGATCATCGTCGACCAGGAACGGGTCGGCTCCAACCCGCGCTCGACAGTCGGCACAGCTACCGACGCCAATGCGATGTTGCGCATCCTGTTCAGCCGGATCGGCAAACCGCACATCGGCCCGCCCACGGCGTTCTCGTTCAACGTCCCGACCCGGATCGCGAGCGGCATCATGACGGCTGAGAAGGGCCGCGGCGAGAAGACGGTGGTGCGCAAGGCCGTCTACCAGGGCGGCATGTGCCCGCGCTGCGAGGGCACCGGCGCGATCACCGACTTCGATCTGTCCGCGGTGTACAACGAAGACTTGTCGCTCGCAGAGGGCGCGCTGACCGTCCCTGGCTACAGCATGGACGGCTGGTTCGGCCGCATCTTCGCCGGCTCCGGCTACTTCGACATGGACAAGCCGATCCGGAAGTACACCAAGAAAGAGCTAGCCGATCTGCTCTACCGGGAACCGACCAAGATCAAGGTCGAGGGCATCAACCTCACCTACGAGGGACTGATCCCGAAGATCCAGAAGTCGATGCTGTCGAAGGACGTCGACTCGATGCAGCCGCACGTGCGCGCCTTCGTCGAGCGGGCGATCACCTTCACGGCCTGCCCCGACTGCGACGGCACCCGGCTCAGCAAGGAGGCGCGGTCGTCGAAGATCAACGGAAAGAACATCGCCGACCTGTGTGCGATGCAGATCAGCGACCTGGCCGGCTGGATCAGCGATCTGACCGAGCCGACGGTGGCACCGCTGCTCACCGGGCTGCGCTATCTGCTCGACTCGTTCGCCGAGATCGGGCTGGGCTACCTGTCGCTCGACCGCACGTCCGGCACGCTGTCCGGCGGCGAAGCACAACGGACGAAGATGATCAGGCACCTGGGGTCGTCGCTCACGGACGTCACCTACGTGTTCGACGAACCGACGGTCGGCCTGCATCCGCACGACATCGAGCGGATGAACCGGCTCCTGCTGCAGTTGCGCGACAAGGGCAACACGGTGCTCGTCGTCGAGCACAAGCCCGAGACGATCCAGATCGCCGATCACGTCGTCGATCTCGGTCCCGGCGCCGGCACCGCCGGCGGGGAGGTGTGCTTCGAGGGCAGCGTCGCGGGCCTGCGGAAAAGCGACACCGTTACCGGGCGTCATCTGGGCGACCGATCGAGGCTGAAGGACGAGGTGCGCGAGTCCGCCGGTGCGCTCGCGGTGCGCGGCGCGAAGACGCACAACCTGCAGGGCGTCGACGTCGACATCCCGCTCGGCGTGCTGTGCGTCGTCACCGGCGTCGCCGGTTCGGGCAAGAGCTCGCTCATCCACGGCTCGATCCCCGCGAGCGCGGACGTCGTGTCGGTCGACCAGACCGCGATCCGCGGGTCGCGGCGGAGCAACCCTGCGACGTACACCGGGCTGCTCGACCCGATCCGCAAGGCGTTCGCCAAGGCGAACGGCGTGAAGCCGGCGCTGTTCAGCGCCAACTCCGAGGGCGCCTGCCCCACCTGCAACGGCGCCGGGGTCATCTACACCGACCTCGCGATGATGGCCGGCGTCGCCACCACCTGCGATGACTGCGACGGGAAGCGGTTCCAGGCATCCGTGCTGGAGTACCCGCTGGGCGGCCGGAACATCGCGGAGGTACTCGCGCTGCCGGTCACCGAGGCCGCGGAGTTCTTCGCCGACGGCGACGCGGCCACCCC
>JAVHVB010000166.1:0-10616 GCA_032160775.1 Pseudonocardiales bacterium
TTGCGTTTCCGGCCCGCCGGCGAGGAACGCCCGCGCCTCGGCCTTGGCCCGGCGCATCAGCTGGGCCGAGGCCACGATGGACGAGATGTAGCCGATCTTCAGCGCCTCGCGCGCCTCCAGCCAGGCACCCGAGTACAGCAACCGCAACGCCGGCTGCAGGCCGATCAGCCGGGGCAGCAGCCACGTCCCCGCGCTCGTGTCGGGCACCAGGCCACGCTGCGCGAAGTTCCAGGAGAAGCGCGCGCGGCCTGTCGCGATCCGCACGTCGGCCATGCTCGTCCACTCCGCGCCCATGCCCACCGCACTGCCGTCGACAGCGGCGATGACCGGCTTCGGGCAGGCGACGATGTTCCACCAGCCGTGCTCGTCGTGCAGCTTGCCGGGGAAGCCGCGCTCGGCCGCCGGGATCGTGTCGAGGTAGCGCAGATCGGTGCCTGAGCAGAACGTCTCCCCGGCCCCGGTGAGGATGACCACCCGGCAGGCGGGATCCTTGCCGGCGTTCTCCAGGTGGTCGAACAGCTGCGCCATCATCGGGTAGGTGACGGCGTTGCGCCGGGCCGGCTGATTGATCGTGACGACCGCGATTCCCTCGTCGTCCAGTTCGTAGTCGACCCGCGCCGGGTCCGCCTCAGTCACCGGATCACCGCTTGCCGGCGATCTTGGTCCGCGAAGCGGAGGTGAGCGTTCACTCGTGTTGTCATCGGACCACCACGCGCCGACGATCTTGGTCCGCGAAGCGGGGGTGAGCGTTCACTCGTGTTGTCATCGGTCGGTGAACCTCGGCGGGCGCTTCGCGCCGAGCGCGGCGACCCCTTCGGCGAAGTCGGCGCTGCGCAGCGTGAGGGTCTCCCAGGCCAGCGAGACCTCGAAGATTCCGGCGAACTGGGCCTTGACCCAGGCGTTGACGGACACCTTGGTGCCGCGCAGCGCCAGCCGCGGCTTGGCGAGCAGCTCGGCGGCCAGCTCCCGCGCTCGCTGCACGGCGGCGCCGGCCGCACACACCTCGGCGACGACCCCGATCAGGGCCAGTTGCTCGGAAGTGAGGCTCGCACCGCGCATCAACAGGTCCCGCGCCCGGTGCGGGCCGGCGACGATCGTCCAGATGGCGGCCCCGCCGTCGCCCGGCGTCAGGCCGATGTCGACATGGGGGTCGCTGAACCGGGCGTCCGACGCAGCGACGACGAAATCGCAGAGCAGGGCCAGCGTCGCGCCGAGGCCGACCGCGCGGCCCTCGACAGCGGCGATCAGCGGCTTCTCGAAGTCGAGCATCGCGTAGACGAGCCGCCGGGCGCGGGTGATGTCGATGCCGGATCCCTGGCCGGGATGTTCGGCGGCGAACTCGAGCATGTCCTTGACGTCGCCGCCCGCCGAGAAGACTCCGCCACTCCCGCACAGCACGACCGCGCCGACATCGTCGCGTGCCTGCAGCTCGGCCCAGATCTCTTCCATCTCGGCGTGCGCGGCTCGATCGAGGGTGTTCAGCCGGTGCGGACGATTGATCGCGAGCGTGGCGATTTCGTCGTGCACGGAGACGTCCAGGAACTGATGGTGCATCTGGCCTCCCCCTGCTAACCTTTTTGCAGTCTGTCAAAAGTAACGCATCTTCGCCGATTGCGGAACGAGGCGCCATGCGAAAGATCCAGCACCCGATGAGTCGAGCGATCTACGAGCTCGACGAGGACTTCAACGTGCTGATCACGACCCGCGACGGCAAGACCGGCACGTTCGACCCGGAGGGCCGCTACCTGCACGGTGAGGTGCGCGCAGCAGACCCGGAGCTCGCCCGCTGGGTGGGCCTCGGCCCCCGCGAACGGGGCGATCTGAGCCAGAACCGCCGTTTCATGAATGTCGATCAGGTGCTCCGCAAGCGAGCCGCCGAAAGGGCCGCCGCGGCGGACATCGCGGAAGGGCACGCACTGTGACCGATCTGGAGACCCGCTCGGCGCACGACGAGCCGGCCGTGACCGGCGCGATGCCGGAACCGCCGCCGTTCGCCCGCTCGCCCGGTATCGGCTACCAGCAGTTACTGGACACCGACACCCACCCGGTGCCGGCGATTCTCCGCGAGGAGTCGCCGGGCATCTTCGATGACGTGAACACCGTCCCGGTCACCCGCTACACCAGCCGGAAGTACCACGAGCTGGAGAAGGAGCGACTCTGGAACCGCGTGTGGCAGATGGCCTGCCGCGAGGAGGAGATCGCCGTCGCCGGCGACACCTACGTCTACGACATCTGTGACCAGAGCATCCTCGTCGTGCGTGGCCAGGACATGCAGATCCGCGCCTTCTACAACGCCTGCCTGCACCGCGGGCGGTTGCTGCGGCACGAGAGCGGCCCGGCCGACCGCGAGCTGCGCTGCCCGTTCCACGGCTTCTGCTGGAACCTCGACGGCACGCTCAAGTCGGTGACCTGCGAGTGGGACTTCCCGCACGTCGACAAGACGGACATGGATCTGCCGCAGGTGCGCGTCGGGACGTGGGGCGGCTTCGTCTTCGTCAACATGGACCCGGACTGCGAACCGTTCGAGGACTTCATCGGCGATCTCGACCGGCACTTCGAGAAGTGGCCGCTCGACCAGCGCTACGTCCAGGCGCACGTCGCGAAGGTGATCGACTGCAACTGGAAGGTCGCGCAGGAGGCGTTCTCCGAAGCGTTGCACGTCGTCACCACCCACCCGCAGCGGGTGGCCGGGATGGGCGACACGAACAGCCAGTACGACGTCTGGGGCAACATCGACCGGGGCATCTCGGCGAACGGCGTGCCCAGTCCGCACCTGCGCTGGGAACCGAGCGAGCAGGAGATGTTCGACTCGATGGTCGACGCCCGGATGGACGAGCCGGCGCTGCTCGAGGTGCCCGACGGGATGACCGCACGGGAGCTGTCGGGCATGCTCGGCCGCGAATCGCTGCGGCCGATCATCGGCGACGAGGCGGCCGACCTGATGAGCGACGCGGAATCGCTGGACAGCATCTACTACACCGTCTTCCCCAACTTCCACCCGTGGGGCGCCTACCAGCGCATCGCCTACCGGTTCCGGCCGTACCAGGACCAGCACGAGATGTGCCTGATGGACGTCTACATGCTCGCCCCGTTCACCGGCGAGCGGCCGGCACCGGCGAAGACGCAGTGGCTGACGGCGGAGGACTCCTGGGTCAAGGCGGAGATCCTCGGGTCGTCGGCGCGGGTGTTCGACCAGGACTCGTTCAACATGCCGCGGGTCCAGCGCGGCCTGCACACCACGCGGCGCACGGCGGTGACGTTCTCGCGCTACCAGGAGAGCAAGATCCGGCACTTCCACAAGCTGCTCGCCGAATGGGTCGGCCCGGACGTTGCCGACTGACGTGCGCGTAGATCTCCCGTACGGCTCCGGGCTGCTGCCCGTGGAACTGCCCGAGGCCGCGACCGACGTGGTCCTCCCGCGCGCGACGCCACCGGCCCGGACGGAAGCCGACGTCCTCGCCGAGGCGCTGCGCCGGCCGATCGGCGTCCCCCCGCTGTCCGAGCGGGTGCGCCGCGGCGACCGGGTCGCCATCTCGGTCTGCGACCACACCCGCCCGCAGCCACGCGAGCCGATGCTGCGCGCGCTGCTCGAGCACCTGCACGCGGTGCGCGACGAGGACGTCACCGTCCACGTCGCGACCGGCACCCACCGGGCGAGCACGCCGGACGAACTGCGCGCCATGTTCGGCGCCGAGCTCGTCGAGCGGCTGCGGATCGAGAACCACGACTGCGTCGAGTCCGAGCACGTCGACCTCGGTCAGCTCACCGGTCTCCAGGGCGGCGACGTCGACGTGGCGGTCGACCGGCGCTGGGTCGAGGCGGACGTCCGGCTGACGACCGGATTCGTCGAGCCGCACTTCTTCGCCGGGTTCAGCGGCGGGCCGAAGATGGTCACCCCCGGCCTGGCCGCCCTGCACACGGTGCAGCAGCTGCACAACGTGGCGCGGATCGGGTCACCGGACGCGATCTGGGGCGTCGTCGAAGGCAACCCGGTGCACGACGCGATCCGTGCCGCGGCCGCGCTGGCGCCACCGACGATGATCTTCGACGTCCTGCTCGACCGGGAACACCGGATCACCCACGCGTTCGCCGGCGAGATGCTCGAGACGCATCGGGTCGCGTGCGCGGCCGCGCGAGAGATCGCGATGCAGCCGGTTGCCCAGCGCTATCCCGTCGTCGTCACGACCAACGGCGGCTATCCGCTCGACCAGAACCTCTATCAGGCGGTCAAGGGCATGCGCAGCGCGGCGCAGGTCGCCGCCGACGGCGCGCTGATCATCTGCGCGGCGGAGTGCGCCGACGGCATGCCGGACGACAGCCCGTTCGCCGCACAACTGCTCAGCGGCCGCACCCCGCAACAGGTGCTCGCCGATCTCGCGGCCGGTGCCGACGTGCCCGAGCAGTGGCAGCTCCAGGTGCTCGCCCAGCTGCAGGCCCGGTTCCGCATCGGCCTGCACTGCGCGGGGATTCCGGACGACACGCTGGCGGCCGCCGGGATCGAGCCCGTCGGCGACATCGCCGGCGCAGTGGCCCGGGCGCTGGCCGAAGCCGGCCCGGCGGCGCGGGTCTGCGTCCTGCCCTCCGGTGCCGAGACGATCCCGTACGTCGATTCGTGATGTGACACGCTTCCGACCGTGATGGTTCATCTCGTCGACGGGACCTATGAGATCTTCCGGCAGTACTACGCGCCGCGGCCGGGACATCTGGACGGCGACGGCCTCGAGATCGGCGCAACGCGCAGCGTCGTGCAGTCGGTCTTCACGATGCTGCAGGACGGTGCCACCCACCTGGGAGTCGCGACCGATCACGTGATCGAGTCGTTCCGCAACAACCTGTGGCCGACGTACAAGTCGAGCGCCGGCATGGACCCGTTGCTGCTGGCGCAGTTCGGCTGGCTGGAGGACGCGCTGTGCGCGCTCGGGGTCACGGTGTGGCCGATGGTCGACGTCGAGGCCGACGACGGTCTCGCCAGCGCCGCGGTGCTCGCTGCGGCCGACCCGCGCGTCGAGCAGGTGATCATCTGCACGCCCGACAAGGATCTCGGGCAGTGCGTAGGCGGCAAGATCGTGCAGCTGGACCGCCGGCAGGACAAGCTGATCGATGCCGATGGCGTCGTGGCCAAGTTCGGTGTGCCGGCCGAGTCGATCCCCGACTGGCTGGCCCTCGTCGGCGACAGCGCGGACGGTTTCCCCGGCCTGGTCGGGTTCGGCGCCAAGTCGGCCGCTGCTCTCCTCGCCCGGTACCGGCATCTGGAGGACATCCCGGCCGGCGCCGATGACTGGGACGTCACCGTGCGCGGCGCCGCCAAGCTGGCCGCGACACTCGCCACCCAGCGCGCGGACGCCGACCTGTTCAAGGTGCTGGCCACCCTGCGTACCGACGTCGAGGTCGGCACGGTCGACGACTGGCGCTGGACCGGCCCGACCAATGACTTCCCCGCCTGGTGCCAACGATTCGGTTGGCCCCGGCTGGCCGACGATGCCGCCGCCCTGGCCGCCGCCCGGAACGCCTGAACTTCCTCGATGATCAAGGTCGTACGTCGGTATTCCAGCGGTCCGACCTTGATCATCGGAAGGTGATGGTCAGAGTGCGGCGTAGTCGAGACCGATTTGGGCACGTATCTCGTCGAGCACGCCCATGATCTGCACGGTCTCGTCGAGCGGCATGATCGGGCTCTCGAGCAGTCCGGCGCGCAGGCAGCGGTTGACCTCGGCGGCCTGGTACTCCATGCCGCGACCGCCGGGCGGCGTGTCGAAACTCTCCAGCACCCGGTCGTT
Source organism: Pseudonocardiales bacterium (assembly GCA_032160775.1). Lineage (GTDB taxonomy): Bacteria > Actinomycetota > Actinomycetes > Mycobacteriales > Jatrophihabitantaceae > Jatrophihabitans. Next base: position 5,778 of record JAVHVB010000166.1, read on the forward strand.
GCGATCGACGACGCGGAACGAGGTCGGTGTGTAGAACCAGCCGTCGATCTCGATGCGCGCCTCGGTGCCGTGGATGACAGCAGGGTTGCCCGACTTCGCGGCGAGCGATGTGGTCAGCACGGCGTGCGCGCCGCTCGGGTAGCGCAACACCATCGAGGTCGTCGCATCGACACCGGTGAACGCCGGCGTCGAGACCGCGGTGATCGAGGACGGCGGGCCGAAGACCAGGTGCGCGAACGACACGGGGTAGATGCCGAGATCCAGCAGGGCGCCGCCGCCGAGCTGGGGCGCGAACAACCGGTGCCCGGCATCTTGCGCGAACCACTGGCCGTGCTCGGCGGTCAGGTACACCAGCTCGCCCAGGGTGCCTTCGGCAAGGATCTCCCGGATGCGCGTGACGTGCGGCAGGAACCTCGTCCACATCGCCTCCATCAGGAACACCCCGGCCGAGCGCGCGGCATCGACCAGTTGCTGGGACTCGGCCCGATCCATCGCGAACGGCTTTTCGCACAGCACTGCCTTGCCGGCCTCGATCGCGAGCAGCGCCGCGTCCCGGTGGCCCGGATGCGGCGTCGACACGTAGACCACGTCGACCTCCGGATCGGCGGCCAACTCGAGGTACGAGCCGTGCCGGTGCGGGATGTCGAAGTCGTCGGCGAACGCGTCGGCCGAGGCCGGCGAGCGAGAGCCGACCGCGACGATCTCGCAGTCGGGCAGCAGTTGCAGATCGGTGGCGAAGGTCCGGGCGATCTTGCCGGTGGCGAGCAGTCCCCAGCGGACGGGTGTGGTCATGCCCCGATTCTCGCGCCTGTGCTCATCTCGACGGCGCAGCGGGCGAGATCACGCCGCGTTCGTGTCGTACGTGTTCACGCCGAGTGCCTGCCAAACGGCGAGCACAGTCCGGCAGTGGGATCACCTCCGCACTACCCCGTAGAGCACGAACCGCCGGCAGCGCGCGCCGCAGCTCGGCCAGCATCGCCGCATCGGGCTCGACGGCGACGACCTCGGCACCGAGTTCGACCAGCGTGCCAGTCAGCTTGCCCGTTCCCGCGCCGAGGTCGAGGACTCGCGAATCGCGCGCCCGCTCGAGCGCCCAGCGCACCGCGGCCGGCGCGTAGTCCGGGCGGTGCTCGGCGTACGCGGCCGCCGCTGCGCCGAACGACGAGCCGTACCGCTCCCGTGGTTCATCGGCCACGGACCGACCGTATCTTGCAGTCATGCTGATCTACTCGATGAGCGTCTCGGTGGACGGCTTCATCGCCGACCGCGCGGGGGCGTTCGGCTGGGCGGTCCCGAGCGACGAGCAGTTCCGCTTCCACCTCGAACAGACGCGCGAACTCAGCGGCTATTTGTGCGGGCGCAGGCTCTACGAGACCATGCTGCCCTGGGAGACGGATCCGGCCATGCGGGCCAATGAGCTGTACGCCGCGTTCGCCGATGTCTGGTGTGCCATCCCCAAGATCGTCTTCAGCCGCACCCTAGACAGCGTCGAGGGCAACGCCCGGCTCGCCGGCGCGTCGGTCGCCGAGGAGGCCGCGGCGGCGCTCGCCGCGACAGACAAGGACATCGAGATCGGCGGCGCCGGCCTGGCCGCGACAGCGATCGAGCTCGGGCTGGTCGACGAGTTGCGCATGTTCCGCAACCCGGTGGTCGTCGGCGGCGGAACACCGTTGCTGCCGGCGGTCACCGGCCACATCGAGCTGGACCTCGTCGAGACCAGGACGTTCGGCTCCCGGGTGATCTACGAGCGCTACCGGCGCGCCGACTGACCGGCAGTGCGGCGCACGCTTTTGATCAAAAGCGCTCAGCTCATTTCGATGACGGCGCGGCCGACGATCTCCCCACGGGCGAGCGCCTGGTACGCGTCGTCCGCCTCGTCGAGGGAGTAGCGACGGGAGATGACGTCCTTCGGCCGCACCACGCCCTGCCGGACCAGGTTGATCAGCTGCGGCATGTCGGCGCGCGCCCGCGCCCCGTACGAGCCGAGGATCGACAGCTTCCGACGCACCAGCCGGGCCAAGTCGATGTCTCCGCGCGAGCCGGCCGGCGCGATGCCGACCACGACCGCGCGGCCGCCGTCGTCCAGTACGTCGACCGCGAGCGCGAACGTCGACGCATGGCCCAGCGCCTCGAAGGCGACGTCCACGCCCTTGCCGCCGGACAGCTCGATCACCCGGGCGGCCGCGTCCTCGGTCGCCGAGTTCACAACGTCGGTCGCCCCGAGCGCCTTGGCGGCGTCCAGCTTCTCTGCGCTCACGTCCACCGCGATGATCTGCCCGACACCGACCGCCTTGGCGAACTGGATGATGCTCGACCCGACGCCGCCCGCGGCGATGACGGCGACGCGATCGGCCATGCCGAGATTCGCGACGTTGCGCACCGCGCCGTACGCGGTGAACGAGCTGCAGCCGACGATCGACACATCGGCGAGGTCGACGTCGTCGGGCACCAGGAACACGTCGGTCTGCGGGACTACGCAGAACTCGGCGAGCCCGCCCATCGAGTACATCGACACCGGTGAGCCGTCCGCGCGGGACAGCCGGGTCGTGCCGTCATACAGCGTGCCCTTGAGCCGGTTGAAGGCGAAGAACGTCTCGCACAGGTCCTCGTAGCCGCGCACGCAGTGCCGGCACGTGCCGCACGGCATGATGAAGCTGCACACCACCCGGTCGCCAACCGAGAGGCCGACGACGTCAGGCCCCACCTCGGCCACCGTGCCGGAGACCTCGTGCCCGAGCACCGCCGGCGTCGGGAACGCGACCTCCTTCTTGAGGACGTGCAGGTCGGTGTGGCAGACGCCGCAGGCGGCGACCTGGACAAGCACCTCGCCGCGGCGCGGGGACGGGCGATCCAGCTCTTCGATCGTCAGCGTCGGCGAGTCGCCGGTGAAGACTGCGGCTTTCACAGGGCGGCTCGTGCCGGTTCGGACGTGCGGGCGAGCTCGAGCAGCGGCGCGAGCACGTCCGGCACCGCCTCCCACGCCTCGGCCGAGTCCATGTTGTCGGCGAAGCTCGTGTCGACGATGAGCTGCTCGGCACCGGCGGCCATCGCGTTGTGCAGATCGCCGATGACGCCGTCGAGCCCCTGTCCCCCGCTCCCGACCGGATCGGTCGGCCGCTGGGTGTAGGACCGGAAGAACAGCCGCAGGGGCGCCTTGCCGGCCGGCCGCTGGGCCGCCATGTCCGCCATGTGCCCCCGCAACTCCTCGGCCGTGCCCCGGCTCGGATTCCAGATGTCAAAGTAGCGGGCCGTGCGGCGCAGCCCGGCGGCCGACCGTAGCCCGGACAACAAGGGCGGGTGCGGGCGCTGCACCGGCTTGGGCCGCATGATCGCCTCGGGGATGTTGAACGACTCGCCGGAGTACGAGATCGGGTCGTCGGCCCAGCACGCTTGGAGCGCCTCGACGAGCTCGTCCATCCGCTTGCCCCGGGTGCGCGGGTCGACGTCCATCTGGACGTGTTCCTCATCCGACCAGCCGGCCGCGATACCGCAGACCATCCGGCCCTCGGAGAGCACGTCGAGCGTGGCCACCCGCTGGGCGAGCTCCACCGGCCGGTGGTAGCCGGCGACGAAGACACTCGTGCCGATCATCGCGCGCTCGGTGCACGCGGCCACGTAGCCGAGCAGTTCGGTCGCGCCGAGCATCGACTTGTAGTGCGGGTGGACGGACGTGCTCTGCCGGCCGGCGTAACCGGACGTGTTCGCCGTCGGATAGAAGAGATGCTCCTGCACCCAGAGGCTGGCGTAGCCGAGCTCCTCCGCGCGCCGGCAGAACCGGCGCACGACAGCGGGCGTGACGTGCGGTCCGAGCTGCGGCAGCCCCAGCCCGATCTCAATGCTCACAGGCGCTGGAGAGCGTGCGCCTGGCAAAGCCGATGACATTGGTTCGCTCGCACGCTCGCTCACAGCAGGGTCACCGTGCCGGCCGTGCCGTCGACCTCGACCATCGCGCCGTCCGGGATGCGCAGCGTCGCGTCGCCGACCGACACCGCACACGGCAGGCCGAGTTCGCGGCAGACGATGACCGCGTGCGTGATCGTGGCGCCGACATTGACGACGACTGCCGCGGCCGGGACGAACAGCGGAGTCCAGGCCGGGTCCGTCTGCGGGGCGACCAGCACGTCGCCCGGCGCGTAGTCGCCGACCTCGAACGGGTCGGTGATGATCCGGGCGCGGCCGCGGGCGACACCCGGCGAGCCACCGACGCCGGTGAGGACGTCACCCGGCGCCGCCTTCTGGACGGTACGGCCCTTGCGTCGCGGCCACTCGGAGAGCGGCTTGTTCTCGGTCAGGAAGAACGGCGGCTCGAGCTCGAACAGCAGCTTGTAGTTGCGCAACCGGGTCGCGATCTCGTCCTTGAACGACCCCGGGTCGGCGACGAAGGCGTCCAGCTCGTCGTCGGTGACCATCGTGATGTCGTGGTGGTCGTCGATGACGCCGCGCTCGACCATCCGCCGGCCGAGTTCGTAGAACGCCATCCGCATCTCGCCCATCGATCGGACGCACGAGGTCTTGGTGCGCTCGCGCCACGGCATCCACCGCGTGATGGCCTTGCACGCGGCGAGGAACGCGTCGCGCGCCTCGTCGGTCGGCATCCGGGCGGCAAGCTCCTCGGTGAGCTTCTCCCGCTTGATCCGGTTGTCCTCGCGGATGTTGTACGGGTTGGCGTCGTCACCGCTGCGCCGCATGCCGTCGATCGAGATGAGCGCGAGCTCGGGCTTGGTCTCCCAGCTGTCCGAGCGAAGGTCCCACTCGTTCGGTGCCCGCGAGCCGTACTTGTAGAGGAAGTCGTCGAAGCTTTCGAGGAACTCCTTCGCCGCCGGGTCGTCGCTGGCGCGG
>JAVHVB010000167.1:0-9950 GCA_032160775.1 Pseudonocardiales bacterium
CGTTCGGCGGTGCCGGGCGCGCCGATTGCGGGAGTAAGAAATCTCATCGTCACTCCGCCCGCAGCACGGTCGAGATCCGCAGCCGTGCGGCCCGCCGGCCGGGCAGGGTGGCCAACAGGTTGGCGAGCAGCAGGGCGGCCGGCCAGACGAGCAGCAGGGCGGTTACCGCCAGCGGCGCGACGTACTGCAGCGGGGTGTAGTCGGCGACTATCCGCCAGACCGTGCGGCCGAGGGCCAGACCGGCCGGCACGCCGAACAACAGCCCGATCATGGCCAGCACGCTCGCCTGCGTGATGACGGTCCAGCGGCACTGCCACGGAGTCATCCCGAGTGCCCGCAACACGGCCAGATCGTGCGACCGGCGGCGTACGGCGGTGGCCAGCGCGTGGCCGACCGCACCGATGGCGAGCAGGCCCAGGAATCCGCCGAGCACGATCGGCAGGGTGCGCACCTCGCGGATCTCGGCGACCTCGGTCGGCACGCCGACCGTCTCGATGTCGACGTCATGGCGGTGCAGCGCCTTGTTGGCCCGCGCGCCCAGCATCGCCGCCATAGTGTGCGGGTCGAGGCCGGAGCGGATCGAGATCAGCGCCAGGTGGAACTTGAAACCGGTTCCGAACATCGCATCGAAGCCGGCCGAGGACAGCCAGCCGCCGTCGGCGTACCCGTTGTGCGGGCCGACCGGAGTGAACCCCGAGCCCACGACGCTCAACGCGCGCGCCGTGTGCGTGCTCCCGGTGAGCGTAACGGTGCCGCCGACGCCGACGTCGAGGGCGGCCAGCGTTCTCGGTGCGAGCAGCACCTCGTCGGCCGCGCTCGGCAGCCGTCCGTCCAGGACGACGACCCGCCCTGCCTTGTCCGTCGCCGCGTACTCCCACAGCGACACCGTGTCCCGCCCGCCCGGTGCCGTCGCGACGGCCGTGCGCGAGTCGACCAGCCCCGTCACCTCCGGCTGCACGAGCAGGTAGTCGACGAACCGTTCCACCGGCCCGGCGTTCTGGTTGTTGATGCCGAGGAACGCGTCGAGTTCGAAGGTCTGACCGAACCGTTCCGGGTGGTCGGCCGCATCGGACACGCCGGAGGAGAAGGTGAAGGCGGCAACCACGCCGAGTACGCCGATCACCGCGCCGAACAGCGCGGGTCTGACCGGGATCGCGCGGCGTCCCCGTTCGGACTCCAGCGCGAAACGCGTGCCGATCATGAGTGGCACGCCGACCGCGGTCCGACCGACCGCGCGCGCCACCGCCGATCGCCGATCGAGTCGGTCGCGGCCACTCGCGCGGACGGCGAGTCGCGCCGCTGCGCCCGCACCGACAGCGACCAGCACAGCGACCAGCAGCGCCACCGGCGCCATCACCATCGAATCCCACTGCCGACCGACCGCGGACTCGAACAGGCCGGCCGTGCCGAACGGGAACCAGGATGACGCCACCCACGCGCCGAGAACGCCGGCGGCAGCCCCGAGCACGCCGACCACCGCCGGACCCACGGCGGCGAGGCGGGTCGTCTGCTGCGGCGTCAGCCCGAGGGCGCGCAGGGTCTGTAGTTCGGCGGTGCTTCCCGCGGCGTACCTGGTGATCGCCTGGCCGACCAGGAAGACGGCGGCCAGAAGCGCGGCGAGCGCGAACGCGACCAGGCACCGTGACTCGAAGCTGTCCTGGTGCTGGATCTCGCGCTCTTGCTCGATCATGTCGAGCAGGCCGACGTCGTCGCGGCCGGTGAGCCGTTTGAGGTCGTCGGTGAATTGCGGGATGTCGGCGCCTTCGTGCCGCAGCCGGACCAGGACGTTGACGAATTGACCGTTCGGCGACGGCGGCCCGATGATCTCGGCGCGGTACTTCGCCGTCACCCCGGGCGACATCTGGATGGCCCCGCTCCGGTCCGGCGCGTCGGAGATCCACGGCGACAGCACGACGCCGACGATGTGCAGCGGCACCACCGGGCCGTCGAAGTGTCCGGGCCGGGCGCCGGTGAACGAGTCGACGAGTTGTCGCTCCGACGGCAGATGGAGCAACACCGTGTCGCCGACGCCCTTGTGGTACTGGGACACGAACCCCCGGGTCACCACTGCTTCGTCCGGCGCCGCCGGGTCGAACAGCCGGCCGTCGAACACCACTGGACGCTCGAGCGTCCGCCCGAAATTGTGGTCGGCGAACGGGAAGCCGACCGCGGAGCCGTCCACACCGTCGATGCTGAACGTGTAGTCGACGACGAATCTGGTGAGCGCCGCGACCTCGGGCAGCTCGGCCACCGGCGCCCAGTCGAACCCGGGGCTGTTGAGGACTACGGCCACCGTCGTCGGCAGCGTCCGGTCGTGCAACCGCTGTAGCGCGGAGGCCCCGCGGCGGGCCGCGGCGAGGGCGGTGATCACGACCCCGGTGGACAGTGCCACGAGCAGTCCGAGGACGACCAGCGAACGCCAGCGGCGGCGCGCCTCGAGCCGGAGCCAGGCCAGGACCAGTGCCATCACTCGGCCCTCAGCACTTCGGCGACCCGCAACCGGCCCGCGCGCCAGGCCGGCCAGGCGGCGAGCAGATTCGTCACGACCAGCACGCCCGGCACGACGAGCCACACTGCAGGTGTCCACGGCGCCCGGTACTCGAAGGGGTACGAGTCCGCGACGCCCTGCCACATCGTGCGGGCGAGCGCGAGCCCGAGCGGAATGCCGAACAGCAGACCGAGGAGCGCGAACACCGTGGCCTGGGTCGCGACCGCTGCCGCCGACTGCCGACGGGTCAGACCCAGCACCCGCAACACCGCAAGTTCCTGCCGGCGGCGCCGCACCGCAGCCACGATCGCGTAGCCGGCGGCGCCCGCGGCGAGGACCGCGAGGAACGCGCCCAGCGCTCGCGGCAGTTGCCGGACCTCGTGCAACTCGAACACCTCGGGCAGCGGATCCGGCGACGCGAACCGCACCGCGCGCAGTTCGGGCTGTCCCCGGAGCGAGCCGTTCAGCCGGGCGGCCGGGTCGGCACCGTCCCCGGTACCGCGAACCGCCACGTACATCATGTGGAACCGGAAGGTGTCGAAGATCGAGTCGTATCCCGCGTCGGTGAGCCAGCCGCCGTCGGCGTAGCTGTTGTGGAAGCCGACCGGCAGGAAACCCCGGCCCACCACCGTGAACGACCGCGAGCCGGTCGTGCCCGTCAACGAGACGGTGTCGCCGACCGCCGTGTGGAGTTCGCGCATGCTGGTCGGCGTCAGCAGTACCTCGCCGGGGCCGGTGGGCAGTCGGCCGGCCGCGACCGCGGCGTCCAGCGGTTTCCGTCCCCAGCTGTAGGTCAGCAGGGCGACCGACCCGACGCCGGCCGGCCCCGTCGCCACGGAGACACGCACGTCGTCGATCCCGACCACGGACGGATCCGTTTCGAGGGCGGCGCGCACCCGGGCAGGAGGTGCGATGTCGTAGCCGTTGTCACCGAGATAGGCAGTCAGTTGATAGGTCTGGCCGAACCGCTCGGGGTGCGTGGCCGCGTCCGAGACGCCGTGCGAGAACGTGATCGCGCCGGCGACGCCGAGCACGCCCGCGACCACGCCGGCGAGGGCGGCCCGGACCGGCACCCGGCGTACCCCGCGACCCGGTTCCAGTGCGAATCGGGTGCCGATGACGACCGGAACGGGCGCGCCCGCTCGGAACAGCATCCCGGCCAGCAACGACCGGTGCGGCGTCGCCGATGTGACACTCGCGGCGTTCCAGGTGCGGCGTGCGGCCAGTGCGCCGACCATGCCGAAACACAGCAGGGCGGCGGCGATGCCCGGGACGAACACCGCCCAGTCGGCCATCCGCCCCGGTGTCGGCTCGGCGAGCCGTGCTGCGCCCAGCGGCAAGCGGTCGGAGAGCAGCACGGCGCCGCCGGTACCGAGCGCGACACCCGCGGCACCGGCGATCAGCGCGGGCAGGACGGTCGCGAGCAGGGCGTCCGCCCGGGTGAGGCCGCTGGGCCGCAGCAGCCGCAGTTCTTCCGTCCGCCCGGCGATGTAGCGTGTCGCCACGCTGCCGATCAGCACGAGCGCCGCGAGCAGCGCGGCCAGGCCGAACGCGACCAGGCAGCGCGCCGTGAAGGTTGCCTGGCGCTGGAACGGCTGGGTGTACCGCTCGCGCAGGTCCTCCACGTCGACGCCCGAGACCCCGGGCAGCGCCGTCAGGTCGGCGCGCAGCCGGGGCACGTCGGCAAGGCCGCCGCGCAGCCGGACGAGGGCATTGGTGGGCGTGATCGTCTTCGGGCTGGCGGTGTCGCCGATGACGCTGCGCGGATACCGCTCGGCGACCGCCGGCGACATGAGCAGCTCACCCGGGGTGCCCGGATTGTCGGCGAACCACGGAGTGACGACCACCCCGACGATGTGCACGTGTATGCGCGGGCCGGTGAACGCGCCTCCCGGCCCGCTCCCGCCTTGGGCCTGGAGCTCGGCCGGCGTCGGCAGCACGATGTCGGCGGTGTCGCCGACCCCACGCCCGTACGCGCTGGCGAAACCGGGCGAGACCACGGCCTCGTCGAGCCGCGCCGGGTCGAGGACGCGGCCGGCGCGCACGACGGGCCGCTCGATGGTCCGCAGGATGTCCGCGCCGCGAAGCGGTTCGGCCTCCGCTCCCGGCGGCAGCCCGTCGATGGGCAGCGTGAATCCGAACTCGGCGAGGGTGGCCACCTCAGGCAGCGCGCGGACCCGGTCCCACGGGTATCCGGGCGCGTTGGTGAGGATGGCGACCTCGGCGGGCCGGGTCAGGTCGGTCAGCCGTTCGCTGACGCTCGCCTGGCGGCGTGCGCCGGCCAGGGCCGCGAACACGGTGGCCGACGCGAGCGCGACGAGCACACACAGCACCGCTAGCGCGACCCAGCTCCGCCGCAGCTCGCGGCGTGTCCAGGCCCAGGCGAACGCGGTCATCGCCCTCACTCCGTCCGGAGGATCTCGGCAACGCGCAGCCGGGCGGCGCGGCGGGCCGGCCACACGGCGAGCAGGTTGGCGGCGATCAGCGCTCCTGGCACGAGCAGGACCATTGCGAGCACGTCGGTCGGTGGCACATAGACGACCGGTGTCGAGTGCGCGACAGTCCGCCACACCGTGCGGCCCAGCGCAAGGCCGAGTGGGACACCGAAGAGCAGCCCGATGATCGCCAGCAGACTTGCTTGGGTCACCACCACGCCACGGGTCTGGCCGCGCGTCATGCCGAGTACGCGCAGGACGGCCACCTCGCGGGCACGTCGTCGCACCGCGGTGGCGAGGCTATGGCCGACCGCCGCCAGCGCGAGCAGGCCGAGGAAGCCGCCCAGCACCACTGGCAGCCAGCGCACGTCGTCCATCTCGTAAACCTCACTCGGTCGGTCCGGCGGCCGGAGTCCGTAACCGGCCGCATGCGGTACCTTCGCCGCGATGGCGGCAGTGATCGCATGGCTCGCCTGGTCAAGGTCGGCGCTCGGCGTGAGCGAGACCTGCACGAGATGGAAACGGAAGGACCGGAACATCGAGTCGTAGGTTTCGGGCAGCACCCACCCGCCGTCGGCGTAACCGTTGCGCGGGCCGTTCGGCATCAACGACCGTCCGGTCACGAGGAGCTGACGCGGGCCGGTGTCGCCGGTCAACTCGACATGGTCACCCACCGAGACGTGCAACTGATCGAGGGTGTTGGGGGCGAGTGCGATCTCGTTCGGCGCGTTCGGCAGCCGGCCGTCGAGCATCACCACGGGCAGCGCGTCCGAACCCGTGTCGTAGGTGTACAGCACGACCGTCGCCCGGCTGCCGGCCTTGGTCGCGATCCCCTGCCGGCTGTCGTTCACCCCGGACACCGACGGCAGATCGCGCACCGCATCGGCGATCTTCGCAGCGGACAGGAAGTCCTCGCCGTCCGCACCGACGAACCCTTCGAGCGCGACGATCTGGCCGAACCGCTCGGGGTGGTCGACCGAGTCGCTGACGCCGTTGCTGAAGGTGAACGCGGCGAGGACACCCAGCACACCCGCCACCGCACCGGTCAACGCCGGGCGTACCGGAACCGCACTCGAACCGACGCCCGGCTCCAGAGCGAATCGGGCGCCGACGAGCACCGGCACCGGAGCACCCACCCGGGCGGCGGTGCGCGCGACCGCCGACCGACGGGTCGCAGCATCACGCCGGGCTGCGCGCAACGCGAACGCCGCGCTCGCCAGCGCCCCGAGGACGACCAGTACGACAATGACCGCGATGCCGGCGAGGAAGACGGTCGGGTCGGTCTGCCGACCGGGATCCGGCTCGACGATGGCGATATTGCCCAGCGGAAATATTGTCGAGGCGAGATAGGCGCCGACGACCGAGAGGAGCGCTCCGGCCAGGCCGGCGATCGCGACGCCCGCCACCGCTGCGATCGACGACTGCTGAGGTGTCATGCCGGTCGGGCGCAACACCCGCAACTCGGCGCTCGCCGCCGACACGTACCGCGCCACCGCTTGACCGACGAGGAACAGCGCGGCGATCAAGGCGGCGATGGCAAAAGCGAGCAGACAACGCGCCAGGAACCGGATGTTCTGCTGCGCTTCCCGGAACTGGTCCAGGTTGTCGTTGATCTCGACCTTCTCGTGCGGGAACGTCGCCTTCATCCGGGCCTGGAAGGCCGGTATCGCGGACTCGCCACCGCGCAGCCGGACGAGCGCGCTCTCGTAGTTGAACAGGTTGGCACTGCTGTCCGGCCCGATCATGTTCGCTGCATACTTCGCGGCGACGCCGGGCGACACCTGGATGAACCCGGGGCCGCCGGGCTCATCGGAGAAGAACGCGCTGGTGACGACGCCGACGATCGTGATCTTCGGCCGCGGGCCGGTGAACGCACCGTTCGGCCCACTCCCGCCGCCGAAGCGCAGCTCCTGCGGGGTCGGCAACGACATCACTACCGTGTCGCCGACGCCCTTGTCATACCGCGCGGCGAACACCGGGGTCACGATCGCCTCGTCGGCACGCGACGGATCCCACATCCGCCCGTCGAAGACAACCGGTGTCTCGATCGACGTCAAGGTCTCCGCATCGGTGGGCGGAAAGCCGATCACGTCCTCCGGCAGGCCGACGAAGCTGTAGGTGTAGTCCAGGAGGAACGTCGACAAGGCTTCGACCTCGGGAAATTTCCGCACCCGGTCCCAGTCGACCGTCGACGAGTTGGTGTAGACCGAGATCTGCGCCGGCTTGACCTTCGCCTGCAACCGGCTGATGGCGCTGGCTTCCCGGCGCGCTCCGGCAACGCCGGCCAGCACGACGGTCCCAGCCAGTGCGACGAGCAGGGCAAGCACCCCGAGCGACCGCCAACGGCGGTCCAACTCGAGGCGCAGCCAGGCTCGGACGAATCTCATCCGCGCCGCTCAGCTCCGGCGCCAGAGGTGTCCGAGGCGACCTGCCCGTCGTGCAGCACGATCTGCCGGTCGGCGCCGGCCGCGACGTCCTGGGAGTGGGTGACCATGATGATCGTCTGGCCGCCGCCGTGCAGTCGGCGGAACAGTTCCAACACCTCGATGCCGCCCGCGCTGTCGAGGGCACCAGTGGGCTCGTCGGCGAGGAGCAGGGTCGGCGAATTGACCAGCGCGCGTGCGATCGCGAGTCGCTGGCGCTGGCCGCCGGACAGGACGGCCGGGACCTGCTGCGCCCGGTCGCCGAGGCCGAGCAGGTCCAGCAGCTCGCGGGCCCGCGCCTCGGCCTGCCGGCGGCGCATGCCGCCGAGGATCGCCGGCAGCACGATGTTGTCCATCGCGCTCACGCCGTCGAGCAGGTTGAAGAACTGGAAGACGATGCCGATGTGGTGCCGGCGGAATTTCGCCAGCCAGTTCTCGTCCCGGCCGTCCACCCGCTCGCCCGCCACCTCGACGGTGCCGTCGTCGACGCGGTCGAGGCCGGCGACCACATTGAGCAGCGTGGACTTGCCGCATCCGGACGGCCCCATGACCGCCACGAACTCACCTGCGGACACTTCGAGGTCGACACCGCGCAGGGCGCGCACCGGCGCAAGTTCGGCGGTGAAGGTCCGCCGCACGCCGCGCACCCGGACGGCAGGCGTGCCCTCCGCGAGCGTCCCCGTTGCCACTGCCGCGCTGATCGATTCCGTCATCCGGACTCCCCCGTGGTCGTCAACCGGTACGCCTGCACCGGTGTTGCCCGTCCCTTGATCTCCCGCTCGCCGAGCGGCTCCCACTGCCACTCGCTGCCGGCCGCGCGCATGGTCGGTTCGCCCACGACGGTGTTGCCGGCCGGGCGGGCGAGATCCTGCAGTCGCTGGGCGAGGTTCACCGTGTCGCCGACCACGGTGTACTCGAGCCGCTCCGCGCTGCCGAGCATCGCTGCGGCCACCTCGCCGGTGGAGATGCCGATGCCGAGACCGAAGGCGTCGAAGTCCCTGACGGCCCACGCGGCGTCGAGCTCGGCTTGCCGGCGGTGCATCGAGACCGCGGCGCGCACTGCGGCCGCGGCGTGGTCCGGTTGCGGGTCGGGTGCGCCGAACACGGCGATCACCGCGTCGCCGAAGTAGCCCATCACGGTGCCGCCCTCGTCGAGGATCGCGGCGTTCATGTGGTCGCGGTGCTCGCTCAACTGTCCGGCGAGGACGGCCGGGTCGGTGTGCTCGGCGATGGTCGTGTAGGCGCGCACGTCCGACATCAGCACGGTCACCGTCAGCCGCTGCGTGCGCTCGACGGAGGCCCGGTCGGTCCGCAGCCTTTCCGCCAGACCGCCGGGCAGCAACCGGGACAGCGTCTGGCCCTGCTCCTCCCGCTCGAGGATCGCCGTGTGCAACATGCGCAGCTGGCGCAACGCCTCCGCCTGGCCGGCTGTGGCTCCGCGGGCGAGTTCCAGGAACATCGCCTCGACACGCTGGTGCACCGCTTCGGGCGGGCAGCCGAGCGCCGACGCGATCGACTTGACCGGCCGGCCCTCCGCAACCTGGCGCAGCAGGTCCTCCTGCTCGGTGCTCAGGACACCGTCGGCCGTGGCCGGCTCGACCAGCGATTGCACGATCTGCGGATCGAGCATCGTGCCGCCGATGGCGACCTCGTGGATGGCCCGCACGAGCAGATCTGAGTCGCCCACCCGATCCTTGAGGAGGTAGGCGTAGCCGGCCGAGCCGCCGGACAGCAGATCGACGGCGTACCCGGGACTGTCGTACTGGCTGAGCACCACGACGCCGGTCCCCGGCAGCCGCTTACGAACCTCGCGCGCCGCGCGGATGCCTTCGTCCTGGAACGTCGGCGGCATCCTGATGTCGGTCACCAGCACCTGCGGCTCGAGCGCGACCGCGGCCGCAACGAGCTCGTCGTAGTCGCCGGCCACCCCCACGACCTCGACGGTCCGGTCGTGGTTGAGCAGGGCACGCACGCCCTCGCGGACGATGAGATTGTCGTCCGCGAGCAGCACAGAGATCGGGCCCACTGCACCATTACGGGGCCTGCTGAGTTGCGCGGCAAGGTGAACTGCCCGCCGACCGGCGGGTGGTAGCACCCCGCGGATGAGCGGGATGGCTCCCTCGTGCTCCCCGACGGCCGCCCATAGCGTCGGGAACGTGATGGCCCGCGGCCACATCGGGGGGTTGGCCGCGGGCCGTCACGAACCGCGCCGGCCCGCTGATGGGGTAGGACTGACTCCATGGCGTACTACCAGCGGCGGGGCACCGTCCCGCCGAAGCGGCACACGCAGCACCGCGACCCGGACGGTCGGCTCTACTACGAGGAGCTGATGGGCGAGGAGGGGTTCTCCTCCGACTCGTCGCTGCTGTACCACCGGCACATCCCGTCCGCCCTCGTGGACGCGCGGACCTGGCAGCTCCCGGACCAGGAAACCGCCCCCAACGAGCCGCTGCTCCCCCGTCATCTCCAGCTGCACGAGCTGTTCAAGGACGCCGACGTCGACTCGACCGATGTCGTGACCGGCCGGCGGCTGGTCCTCGCCAACGATGACGTCCGCATCTCCTATGTGCGGGCCGGGCGCGGGTCGCCGCTGTACCGCAACGC
>JAVHVB010000168.1:0-3370 GCA_032160775.1 Pseudonocardiales bacterium
CGGGATGGCCTCGAGGATTCGCTCGGGGTCCTCGAGCCGTTCGAGGTCCATGGCGTCGCGGGGCAGCTGCGGGATGCCGGCCCGGTGCGACAGCACCTGGCCGATGGTGATCGCGTCCCGGCCGCCACCGGCGAACTCCGGCAGGTAGTCGGTCACCGTGTCGTTGAGGTGCACGGTGCCGCGCTCGGCGAGCAGATGAACGACGACGGCGGTGACCGCCTTCGACGAACTGAAGATGCAGAACGGCGTGTCCGGGGTGGCGAGGACCCGCTCTGTGCGCGGCTCGTCCATTGGACCGCCGCCGCGCGCCCAACCGAGCGACCGGTCGAGCACGACTTGGCCCTTCCTGCGCACGCAGAGGGTGATCGCCGGCGACATGCCGCGCCGGAACAACCGCTCGACCTGGCTCCAGACGGCTTCGACGCCGGCCTCGGTCATGCCGACGTCGGCCGGGTCGGTCTCCCGGTCGGTGCGGTCGGTGATCGGGCCGAGGTCGCGCGGTACGCGGACCTTGCGAATCGGATGGGCGAGGGCGCGCATCTTCGGCTTCGCCGACGCGGCTCCCGTGGTCACCCGGCGGAGCTTACGAGGTATTGCCGGTGACGGCCTTCCGGTAGCGATGCACGATCCTTGGCAGTACGTTCCGGACTTGACCCAGGCCGCCCGTTCCTCCTCCTGATCGGTATTTCGCGATGAGTCCCCAGTGGTATGAGCACCCGTCCCTCATCCTCCAGGTCGCGAACCTCGCGAAGCTGCGCAACGACCTGCGCGAGCAGAACCTCTTCGAGGCCGACCAGATGCGCCCGGACCATCCCTCCGGCGAGCCGCCCGAGGAGGTCCTCAAGGCACGCATGCCGGACGGCACGTGGAACGACCTCGGCTGCCCGGCGATGGGCGCGAAAGGAACCGGCTTCGGCCGCAACGTCCCGCTGACACAGACCAAGCCTGACCTGAAGCGGCTGCTCGATCCCGACCCGCGGGTCATCAGCCGGGAGCTGATGGCGCGCGACGAGTTCAAACCGGCGGGCATCATCAACGCGCTGGCCGCGGCGTGGCTCCAGTTCGAGAACCACAACTGGTTCTTCCACGGTGACGGCGTGCCGGGCCGCAACATCGAGATCCCGCTTCAGGACGGGGACGACTTCCCCGAGGACCCGATGCTGATCCGGGAGACCATCCCGCTGCACGGTGAGATCAAGCACGGCGAACCGGCGCCGGTGTTCGCGAACCACGAGACCCACTGGTGGGACGGCTCGCAGATCTACGGCAGCGGCGCGACGAAGCAGTCCGAGCTGCGCACCCTCGTCGACGGCAAGATCAAGGTCGAGGACGACGGCCGGCTGCCCAAGAGCGACGTGACCGGGATCGACCTCACCGGCATGCGGGAGAACTGGTGGGTCGGCGTCGGTCTGCTGCACACGCTGTTCGCGCGCGAGCACAACTCGGTGTGCGACGCGGTCAAGAAGGCGCACCCGGAGCTGGGCGACCAGCGCCTGTTCGAGATCGGCATGCTCGTCGTCTCGGCGTTGATCGCGAAGATCCACACCGTCGAGTGGACGACGTGCGTGCTGCGGCACCCGGCACTGCAGATCGGCATGAACGCAAACTGGTTCGGAGCGCTCGGCGAGCGGTTCAAGGACAAGGTCGGCCGGGTCGGGGACAACGAGGCGCTGTCCGGGATCCTCGGCTCGTCCACCGATCATCACGCGGCGCCGTTCTCGCTGACCGAGGAGTTCGTCGCCGTCTACCGGATGCACCCGCTGATCCCCGACGACTGGGACTTCTTCTCGCTCGAGTCGGGTGAGTTGCTCGAGTCCCGCGAGTTCACCGAGCTGCAGGGCCGCTTCACCCGCGACTTCATGGACCGCATGGAGATGGGTGACATGTGGTACTCCTTCGGCAAGGCCTCGGCCGGCGCGGTCTGCCTGCACAACTACCCGAACGCGCTGCGCAAGCTGGAGCGGGTGGACGGCCAGAAGACGGACCTGGCGACGCTGGACATCGTCCGCGACCGCGAGCGCGGCGTCCCGCGCTACAACGACTTCCGCGAGGCGCTGCGGATGCCGCGGCGCCGGTCGTTCGACGAGATCACCCCGAACAAGCAGTGGGCCAAGGAGATGGCGGCCGTCTACAACGGCGACGTGGACAGCGTCGACCTGCAGATCGGCATGCAGGCGGAGAAGCCGCCGAAGGGGTTCGGCTTCTCCGACACCGCGTTCCGCATCTTCATCCTGATGGCGTCGCGCCGGCTGAAGAGCGACCGGTTCTTCACCAACGACTTCCGGCCCGAGGTCTACACGCCGACCGGCTACGACTGGGTGAACGAGACGACCATGAAGGACGTCCTGCTCCGGCACTACCCGGAGCTGGACCCGGTCATCGGCGACATCGAGCGGATCTTCGCCCCGTGGCACGAGGTCGGGGCGAGCGAGCCGGGGCAGAAGCCCCGGATCGTCCGGCTCGCCGACACCGTCCGCTCCTACATGCCCTGGGACATCTGACTTCACACCTCCCGTCGGCAGAGGCGTCAAGATTCACAGCGTCATGTGACATTCTGGAGGTATCCGGCGGGTATACCCCGTAGGTCGGATCTCACCTATGGAGTACGCCGTTGACTATTACGTTGCCTGCCGACCGAGGTAGCGACTACGCCGGATTGAGTCGCGCGGTCCGCGCGTCTCAGCTTCTCAACCGGACCCCGTGGCGCTACGCGCTCCGCACGTTTCTCACGGTGGGCTTCTTCGCGGCGTGCTGGATTGCCTTTGTCGTCGTCGGCTCCTCGTGGTTCACGCTGGTCATCGCTGCCCTGCTCGGGCTCGCATCGACCCAGCTCGGGTTCCTCGGCCACGACGGCGGCCATCAGCAGATCGGCGCCACCCGCGCCACTAACGACGCCGTGGGCCTCATCGCGGGCGATCTCCTGACCGGGTTGAGCATCGGGTGGTGGGTCGACAAGCACAACCGGCATCACGCCAACCCGAACAAGGAGGAGCACGACCCGGACATCGGCGAGGGCGTGCTGGCGTTCACGACGGCGGCGGCGGCGAACCGCGGCGGCCCGATCTCGCGAGCGATCACCCGCTACCAGGCCTTCCTGTTCTTCCCCCTGCTGACGCTCGAGGGCCTGAACCTGCACGTGGCGAGCATCATTTACCTGCGCGGCGCGCGATCGGCGAAGCTGCGGCGCACCGAGATCGCGCTGCTCACCGTGCACACGCTGGCCTATCTCGGCGGGGTCTTTCTCGTGCTGCCGCCGCTGCAGGCGCTGGCCTTCATCGGCGTGCATCAAGCAGTGTGGGGTCTGTACATGGGCTGTTCGTTCGCGCCCAACCACCAGGGCATGCAGATCATCGCCGCCGACGAGAAGGTG
>JAVHVB010000169.1:0-8509 GCA_032160775.1 Pseudonocardiales bacterium
CCGGTGCCGGCCGCACCCGGCGCGGGCACGGTGGGCAGGAGGTCGAACGCCGGTTCCTCGTAGGGATGCGCTGCGCGCAGAGCGTCCATCACCGCGCCGCGCACCGCGGGCGGGACGACCATCTCGACCCTGGTCTCCGGCACCTTCTCGACGTCGCCGACGGCGCCGACCGCGGGGTTGGCTCCGGGCAACGGGCGAAAGGTTCCGACGCCGTCGGTCGTCCACGCGCAGCGTTCGTAGTCACCGAGCCGGCCCGCGCCGGCGGCGGCGAGCGCGTCGACCAGCGCGGCCGCCGCGTCGCGCGGGACGAACACGACGAGCTTGTCGAGCACGGGGCCGGGGTGCGGGTCGAGCGGGCGCACATCGGTGATGCCGAGGCGGGAAGCCAGCGCGTCGGACACCCCCGGGCTCGCGGCGTCGGCGTTCGTGTGCGCGACGTAGTGCGCCACGCCGCTGCGGATCATCCGGTGGACGAGCGCCCCCTTCGGGTCGCTCGCCGGTACCCCGTGCACGCCGGTCAGCAGCAGCGGGTGATGGGTGAGCAGCAACTGCGCCGACCAGTCGATCGCCTCGGCGACCGTGTCGGGCACGGCGTCCACGGCGAGCAACACCCGCTCGACCGGCGCGGCCGGGTCGCCGCAAACCAGGCCGATCGCATCCCAAGGCTCGGCGAGGCGCGGGTCGAACCATTCCTCGACCGCCGAGATCAGCTGACCGAGCCGGGGCACGCCGCGAACCTACCGCGTAGCCTGGGCGGCGCAGGCTGGTACGGAGGAGACTCATGCTGTTCTTTGACGGGGCGCTCGCGCTGGTGGCGTTCGCGCTCTGGGTGTTCTGCGTCATCGACGTGATCACGACGCCCGAGGGCGAGTGCCGGAACCTGCCGAAGATGGTCTGGCTGTTGCTCGTGATCGTCCTTGTCGATGTCGGCTCGATCGCCTGGCTGGTGGCCGGCCACCCGTGGGCGAATCGCTCGGTCGACCGGCCGTTCGGCGCCACCCGCCGGCCGCCGGCGTCGCGGATCAGCCCGGACGACGACGACGAGTTCCTCGCCAACCTGCGCGCCCGCGCCGAGGAACAGCGCCGCCGGGCACGCGAGGCGAACCAGCACGAGGACGAGCCGCCGGCCACCGGCTGACCCCGAACGGCCGTCAGGACCTAGGGTCGAGGGATGGCTGATCTTGACGACGAGAAGGCGCCCCAGCACGTCCAGCCGGACCGGCCCGGACGCGGCGACGATCCGCCGCCCAGCGCCGACCCGAACGACACCGAGCCGGGCAGTCCGCAGCACGAGACGCACACCGAGTACGACGACAAGGGCTGACGGCTGTCGGTGTCGTCGGCAAGGATCGGTGCCATGGACATCGTGATCGACGACCAGGGCCGTCCGGAACCGCCGGTGGCCGGCGACGAGACCGCCACGCTGATCGGCTTCCTCGAGTTCCAGCGCGCGACCTTCGAGTGGAAGTGCCGCGATCTCGATGCCGCCGGTCTGCAGGCCAGGGTCGCCGCGTCGGCGCTCACCCTCGGCGGCATGATGAAGCACCTCGCGCTGGTCGAGCAGAGCTGGTTCGCGCGCAGCCTGTGGGGTCGGCCGTACTCGCCGCCGTGGGACGCCGTCGACTGGAAGGCGACGCCCGACTGGGAGTTCGAATCGGCCGCCGACGACGCGCCGGACGAGTTGTGGGCGCTGTGGCGGGCCGCGGTGAGCGACGCCCGGTCGTCGCTCGACGAGGCGCTCGCGGACGGCGGGCTGGACCGGCTCGCCGAGCGCGGCTGGTCCGACGGGCGGAAGCCGAACGTGCGCTGGATCCTCACCCACATGATCGAGGAGTACGCGCGGCACAACGGGCACGCCGACCTGATCCGGGAGTCGGTGGACGGGCAGACCGGCGAGTAGGAGGCCCGATGACCGAGCAGATCACGATGGCCGAGTTCTCGTCGGCGAGCGGCGTCGAGCAGTGGCGGGTGCTCGCGTTCGGCGCATGTGCGCACTGGCGCACCGGTTCGTTCGCCGCCGGTGTGCGGCTGATCGACGAGATCGGCCGGCTGGCCGACGCAGCGGACCACCATCCGGATGTCGACCTGCGCTACGGCGGCGTGACGGTCCGGCTGTTCACCCACGAAACCATGGGGCTCACCCGGCGGGACCTCGACCTCGCCCGGCAGATCTCCGCCGCGGCGCGCGACCTCGGGATCGCCGCCGACCCGGGCGCTGTGCAGGACGTCAACATCACTGTCGACGCGATCGGCTCCGCGACGGTCATGCCGTTCTGGCGCGCAGTGCTCGGCTACGACGCGCGCGGCGACGAGGACCTCGTCGACCCGCTCGGCCGCTGGCCCGGCTTCTGGTTCCAGGCCATGGACGCACCGCGCCCCGGACGCAACCGGATCCACGTCGACCTGTTTGTCCCGCACGATGTCGCCGAGGCGCGGATCGCAGCGGCCCTGGCGGCCGGGGGTCGGCTGGTCTCCGACGACAGAGCGCCGACGTGGTGGACGCTCGCCGACCCGGAGGGCAACGAGGTCGACGTCGCCACCTGGCAGGGCCGCGACTGACCGATCCGCGGCATTATTCGCTTCCACTGCCGGGAAGAATCGGAGGCAGTGTCCGGTTATTGCGATATGGCGACGATCGAGGTCGAGGGCGGGTTCGGTCCCCCGGCCGCCCTGACCGCTGCCGCTCCCCGCAGATCGCATACCGCCTGGCGCCGGATCGCGCTCGGCGCCATCGTCGTCGCCGCGCTGGGCGTTGAGGCCGGCCTGTTCGCGACGCACGTCGGGAACGGCGCCGCCTTCGCCGACGTCCGGTGGGGCTGGCTGCTCGCCGCGATTGCCGCCGAGCTGATCTCCGTCGCGTCGCTCGGTGCGGTGTACCGCCCGCTGCTCCGGGCCGGAGGGGTGACCGTGTCGCGCGGTCGCGGCGTCGCGTTCGGCGCCGCGTCGAGCGCCATCACCGCCACCGCGCCCGCCGGCACCGCGGTCGCTTCCGCGTACCTCTATCGGCAGTTCCGTCGCGCCGGCGGCAGCAGCGCCCTCGCCGGCTGGACGGTGACCGTCGCCGCAGGGCTGAGCATCGCCGCCTTCGGGGCTGTCGTCGCGGCCGGCTCGGCCATCGGCGCACACAGCCCCGTCGACTCCGTTTGGCAGGTGGTCGGCGGCGGCCTCGCGACCGCGTTGGTCCTCGTCGCGGCCGTGACCGCGCTGACGCGTCGCCCGGACGTCCTGCTCCGCCTGCTCCTGCCGCTGTATCGCCGGCTACCCGGCCGCGCCGAGAATCGCGCCGCCCGCGACGACCGGCTCGCTGCGTCCGTCGCGCAGCTCGCGGCAATCCGACCGGGCGCGCGGCAGTGGCTGCTCGCAGCGTCGTTCGCCACCCTGACGTGGGCAGCCGATCTGGCCTGCTTCCTGCTCAGCCTGCGGGCGATGGGCGTCGCCCACGTCGGGCTCGGCGCGGCCGCGCTTGCCTACGGCGCCGGTCTGGCCACCGTCAGCATCTCGCTGATTCCCGGCGGCATCGGCACGGTCGAGGCCGGCATGCTGCTCGGACTCACGACCGCCGGTGCGGCCGGACCGGCCGCACTGGCCGGCATCGTCACCTATCGCGTGGTCGCCTACGTGCTGGTTGCCGCGGCCGGCTGGACGGTCTGGGCGTTCCTGCGCAAGATGGCTCCGGCCCCGGCTGAGCTTGTGGCCCCTACCCGCTGACCGTCACATCGTCGAACTGCGCCCAGGTGTCTCCGCCGTTGGGCCACAAGCCGCCGTAGATGGTGAGCGAGGTGTTGTTGCCGCTGTTCACCGTCGCCGTGATCTTCGTGTACGCGTCGAGCCGCGCATAGGACGTCTCGCCGACCACCGTGCCACTCGCCGTCCGCAGGCCGAAGTAGCCGGCGTTGTTGTTCGCCGACGTCCGCACCCAGGCGGACACCGTGTAGGTGTGGTTCGCCAGGACGGCGATCGGCTGGTGCACGTCGTTCCAGCCCGACGTGTTGCGCACCCAGCCGTTGCCGGTGCCACCGTGCGACGTGCCAGCGCCGTGGTCGGCGCCGCACTGGCCGGTGCAGCTCCACGGGCCGAGACCCGCCGCCTCGAAGTCGCCGTCGGCGAAACCGGGCGGTGGCGGGGGTGTGCCGCCGCCCAGCGCGGCCATGATCTTGGGCATCGCATCCAGAAACGCGAAGTTCCAGCAACCGAAGTTGTGGCCGCCGTCGCAGCCGTACGGCGCGGACGGGCCCGGCCGGCCGTACATCCAGTACGTGTGCGGGACGCCGGCGGCGGTGAGTGCTGCGTCGAACCGGTCGGCGGACGCACGCATCGTGCCCTCGAGGACGTCCTGGTCGTTGCTCCCACCACCGGCGTAGAGCGCGACGCCGACGCCGGCAAGGCGCGCGGCACGGTTCAGCGGGTTGACCGCGTTCCAGGCACCATCGGACGGCCAGAACGGGCTGCCGAACGGCCCGTTGGCGTTGAAGCCGTACTGCGTGGCCTGCTCGGTGACGACCGAGCGCGTGCCCGAGTCGCCCATGTCGACGGCGCCCGAGAAGCTCGCGACGAAGGCGAAGAGGTCTGGTCGGTCCTGGGCGTAGCGGACGGCGCCGAAGCCGCCCATCGAGAGGCCCGCGATCGCGCGGCCGCTCTTCGACGCGATCGTGCGCAGGTTCGCGTCGACCCACGGGATCAGCTGGTTGAGGTGGAAGTCCGCCCAGTTCTGGGTTGTGCCCGACTGGTTGACCCAGTTGGTGAACCAGCCGACCTTGCCGCCGTCCGGCATCACGGTGATCACCGGGTAGCCGGCGGTGATGCGCTCTTCATCTCCGCCGCCGGTCGTCCACTGCGCGGAGTTGCCGCCGGCGCCGCCGTGCAGGAGGTAGAGGACGGGAAAGCGAGTCGTACCGCTCGTGAAGTAGTTGCTCGGCAGCGTGATCCGGACCCGGTGCGGCCCGATCACCGCGTTGGCCGAGACCTTGGCGGTGGTGATGTCGACCTCGAAGGTGCGCGAGGTGATCCAGCGCCAGCCGGTGACGGTGATCCCGCTGCCGGACACCATGTTCGGCGCGTCGGCGGACGCGCTCGGCGCGGTCGCGGTCAGCCCGATCAGGACGATCATGGACAGCAGCACTACTCGGACACGCCTTGACATTCCATCGCCTCCGGAATGGTGTAACGCTTGCGTACATCACGTACTGTACCATTCGTGTACATGACTGTGGAAGAGCGCACCGACCGGCTGCCGAAGGGTCCGCACGACCTGACCCGGGCACAGGTCGAGGCATCCCAGCGCCAACGCATCCTGGACGCAGTGCTCGATGTGGTCGGTGCACAGGGGTACGCGGCGACGACAGTCGCCCACGTCACCAGCTCGGCCGGTGTATCGCGCACGACCTTCTACGAGCAGTTCGCCGGCAAGCAGGATGCGTTCCTCGTCGCCTACGACGAGTTCGGCAAGCAGTTCCTGGGCGCGCTGAGCTTCGCGAGCGGCGAATCGCCGGGCGAGGTGCTGCTGGCTGCCGCTGATCAGCTCTCGAGCCTGGGCCGCACCCGGCCGCTCGCCTGCCGCGCGTTCCTCGTGGAGATCCACGCGGCCGGCGAGGAGGGGTTGAAGCACCGCGACAAGATGATGCAGATGGCAGAGAAGCGGTTCCAGCGGGTGTCCGACTGGCTGCGCGCCGTCGACCCGGAGCTGCCGTCGCCGCCGAGGCTTGTGGGCCGTGGTGTGGTCGCTGCCTCGTGGGAGCTCACGGCGCAGGCGGTCCGGACGAAGGGCGACACGAGCACGGAGACGCGCGAGGCGCTCGCCTACATCTGGCTGCTCGGGCTGACCGGCCGGCCGGCTCCCCGCTACTTCTCGCCGTAGAACGGCGCCGATTCGCACCTCTTCACAGGACACGCTCGTAGACGTACATGACGTGACCTTCAGGCCCGGTCTTGTTGCTGAAGCCGAGGCTTTCGTACAGCGCTCGCGCTGCGATGTCGGGCTCGTCGACGCCGATATCCATGGTCGTGGCACCGCGCTCGCGAGCGAGTTCGAGCGAGGACTGCATCAGCGCCCGTCCGGCACCGCGCCCTCGCTGCGACGGAACCACATACAGCTCGGCGAGGTAACACTCGTGGCTGCCACTCCAGATCGCTGGGCGAAACCGGAGCACCGCGACACCCACCGGATCCTCACCGGCGACAAGCACCACGGTTGTCCCCTCGTCCACCAACTGCCGTAGGCGTTGGGCAAGAACCGCCGGTCCAGGCGTCGGGTCGCCGAACTCGACGTTGAACTCGTGGAGCAGGCGGGACGCGGCGTCGAGGTCGTCGGCATGCGCCTGACGCACGGGAACGGGCGCGGCCACGACGATCAGTGTCACATCTCTGGCCAAATTCCGGATTTGGCAAATCGGTGGGCGCTACTGGGATCGAACCAGTGACCGCTCGGGTGTAAACCGAGTGCTCTCCCGCTGAGCTAAGCGCCCTCAGTACTTGCAGGTGGTTCAACGTACCGTTACGGAGTGCTGCTCCAGACCCTGCGCCAGCCACGCTATGCAGCGCTCAGCGCGCTGATGGTGATCGTGGCGCTCGGCTGCGTCGCGGCCGGCACCTGGCAGATCGCGCGGTTCGAGCACAAGGTGCACGAGAACGACGCGCTGCGGGCCAACGCGCGGCATGCACCGGCTGCCGTCTCGGCGGTCCTGCCGCTGGTCGGGAGCGCGCCGGGACCTGCGCGCGACGACGTCGAGTTCCGGCCGGTGACCGCCAGCGGGAGCTACGACGCCGCGGCGCAGACCCTGGTGCGCAGCAGGACCGTCGCCGACCAGGTGGGCTTCCTCGTCCTCACCCCGTTCCGAACCGGCGCCGCGACGCTGCTCGTCGTCCGCGGCTTCGTCCCGCAGCCGGCCTCCGGTGGCGTACCCGAGGTACCGGCACCGCCGGCGGGCCCGGTGACGATCGCCGGAAGCGCGCACGGGCCGGAGACCCGCGACGACGCCGCGGCGCAGCTGTCCGACGGCCAGGTCGAGTCGATCAACCCGGCACAGCAGGCCGGCCGCCTCGATACGCCGGTGTACAACGGCTACGCCGAACTCGCCACGGGGGGGCCGGGCACCCGCGGGCTGACCGCGATCCCGCCGCCGGATCTGTCCAACCCGGCCGGTGGCGCCCTCGAACCGCAGCACTTCGCCTACATCATCCAGTGGTACCTGTTCGCGGTCCTCGCCCTCGCCGCGCCCGTCGTGATGGCGCGCGCCGAGACGCGGCAGCAGCCGACCGGCGAGTTCGACGAAGCGGCCGAGCCGGCGCCCGCACCCAGCGCCGCCGAGCTCCGGGCGGCCAAGCTGGCCGACCGGTATGGGCACGCCCGCTGAGCGTGGCGCGCGGTCAGAGCGATTTGATCGCGGCGATCCACGCGTCGGCGTCGCGGCCGTCGCCGATCTGGTTCATCTCGGCGAACCGGACGACGCCGTCGCGGTCGACAAGGAACGTCCCCCGGTTGGCGAACCCGCCGTCCTCGTTGAACACGCCGTAGGCGCGCGCGACCTCACCGTGCGGCCAGTAGTCGGCCAGTAGTGGGAACGTCAACTCCTCGCGAAGGCCGAACACCTTCTGCGAGTACACCGAGTCGCAGCTGATCGTGACGACCTGCACGTCCTCGTTCTGGAACGTGTCCAGGTCGCCCTGCAGGCGGTTGAGCTCTCCGGTGCAGACGTTGGTGAACGCGAACGGGTAGAAGACAATCAGCACGGCCTTCTGCCCGCGCAGCGCGGACAGGCTGAACTCCTCGCGGTGCTGGTCACGCAGGGTGAAGTCGGGCGCCTCCTGCCCGACCTGGATCACGTCCGGCTCCCCGAGCGTCGATCGTCGATCACTTGCGCGCACCCGACGACTTGCGCCCGACGAGCCTCGCCGCGGCCCACTCGTGGCCGATGGTCGCGATGGAGGTCTGCGAGAGGCCGGCGATCGACGCGGCCTCGGCGATGTCCGACGGCTCGACGTAGTTGTCCCGACCGCGCTTCGGGGTCAGCAGCCAGATGTAGCCGTCGTCGGCCAGCGGCGCGATCGCGTCGACGAGCACGTCGGCGAGGTCGCCGTCACCCTCGCGGTACCAGATCAGTGCGACGTCGACGACCTCGTCGGTGTCGTCGTCCACCATGTCGCCGCCGATCTGCTCGGCGATTCCGTCGCGGAGTTCCTCGTCCACGTCCTCGTCGTAACCGGACTCCATCACGATCATGCCGGGCTTGAGATTCAAGCGCTCGGCGATCCCCGTCCCGGACGGGGGGGTCGGGCACACGAACGCATCCTCCTCGATAGGCGTACTGGCGACATCCTGCAGTACCGCGGGGTAACTCTTGTACCGACCCTAGTGGCTCGCAAGGGTGTTGACTGGAGGGCAGCGATACGGGACCAGGCTGAGGAGGAAATGCGTGACGCGCGATCGGTTCAGCATCATCACCGACGGGCTGCCCAGCCAGCTGCCCGACATCGACCGCGAGGAGACCCGCGAGTGGGTCCAGTCGCTCGACGA
>JAVHVB010000170.1:0-3920 GCA_032160775.1 Pseudonocardiales bacterium
GCGTAGAACAGCAGGTTCACCGCGATGATCGGTTTGCTCAGCGGCAGCACGATCCGCCAGAAGAAGCCGAAGTCGCCGCAGCCGTCCACCTTGCCGGCTTCGACCAGCTCCTCGGGGATCGTCACCATGAAATAGGTCCGGGTGATGATGACGTTCCAGACCGCCAGCGCGGTCGGCAGGATCATCGCCCACCGGGTGTTCAGCAGCCCCAACTGGTCCACGACCAGGTACGTCGGGATCAGGCCGCCGCTGAACATCATCGTGAACACGAACAGCGCCATGATCAGGCCCTTGCCCGGCAACTCCTTCCGGGACAGCGGGTACGCCGCCAGCAGGGTGAGGATCGTGGCGACCAAGGCTCCGACCGTCGCGTAGTACACGGAGTTGCCGAAGCCGCTGACGATCGCCTTGTAGTCGAAGAGCGCCTTGTACGCGTCCAGGGTGAAGCCGACCGGCCACAACCACACCTCTCCCGCGGACACCTTGCTGGTATTACTCACCGAGGCGCTGACGACGTAGATCAGCGGGTACAGCACGGCCAGGCAGAACAGTGCCAGCGCGATGGAAATACAGGCCAGCGTGATCTTGTCGCCCCGGGTGTCCTGGATCGGCGCCCCGGCCGCCAGTCGTGTCTCGTCCGGCGGCAGAGTGCCGGCTTCGCTCATGAGTTGTAGGTCTCGTAGGCGGCCTGCTCCAGATCCAGATAGGTCTTCACACCGATCTTCTCGACCCGGTCCTTGTACGAGTTCCAGACGGCGTCGTCGTTCGGGTCGAGCTGGCCGGTGACGAACCTGGAGAAGGACAGATTCACCTCACTCGTGAGGTTCGTCTTCAGCTCGGCCTCCTGCGCCGCCTGATCCTGGTCCAGCGTCACCGGCGGGAACTGCAGCTCCTGCGGCTGCTTGTACGGGAAGTAACTCTGCGCGGTCTGCTGGTAGAGCGGCTGCTCGAAGGTGAGGTCCTTCGGGTTGACCCGCTCGCCCAGCCGGAAGTCCTGCGAGCGGTACTGCGGGTTGAACTGGTACCAGTTCACGTTCTTCTCGGCGATCTCGGTCTGCGTGTACCCGTACACGGCCTGCTTGCCGTTGATCCCGAGCTCACCCTTCTTCGCCCACGCGAAGTTCGAGCCGCTGTAGCCACGCAGGATCGCCTCGAGTTCCAGCTGCGCGTCGGCCCACTGGACCAGCAGTTCCGGCTTGGCGCACTTCTTGGTGATCACCAGCTTCGCGACATCGACACCGACACCGAGGTAGTCCCAGGCGGCGTACCGGACCTTGTTCGGCCCCTCCAGCGGCGGGAGCGCGGCGTACTGGCGCCACCGGGCATTCGGATCCTTCTGATCGATGTCGAGGAAGGCACCCCAGTAGGTGGCTCGGGCACCACCGATGATCGGCTTGCCCGGCGAGTTGCCGTAGCGCAGCATCTGATCCTGGTCGGCGGTGAACACATCTTTGTTGATCAGGCCCTCGGCGTACAGGCCATGGATGTACTTGACGCCCTCGCGCCACTCGTCCTTGGTGAAGGTCACGTCGACCTTGCCGTCCTTGACCACCAGCCACGGATCGCCGGGGGTGTAGAGGAAGGAGTTCATCAGGTACGTGTCGAACGGCGCGTCCTTGTAGCCGCAGAACGGGATTGTCTTGCCGTTGCCGCCGAGATCGGCCTTCTTGAAGGCGCGCAGTACCTCGGCGAACTCGTCGGTGGTCTTCGGGATGGCCAGGCCGACCTGCTTGATCCAGTCGGTGTTGAGCCACGCGCGGCCGGCGCTCGCCCGGCAGTGGTAGCAGTCGTTGACGTCCGGGAACGAGTAGATCTTCTTGTCCGGCGACTGCACCAGCTTGCGCGCGTCCGGGTAGTCCTTCATCGCCTGCTGCAGGTTGAGGGCATAGCCGAGGTGCTGGGAGATGTCGGCGAACAAGCCCTGCTGGCCGTACAGGAACAGCTGCGACCGGCTGAAGTCAACCCCCATGAAGGCATCCGGGATGTCGCCGGCCGCGATCATCGAGTTGACCTTGGTCATCACGTCCTCGGCGGTGCCACCGACCTGATTCCACTCGATGTGGACTCCTGTCTTCTGCTCCAGCCACTTGGTGAACGCGTTGGTCTTCCAGTCGCCGACCGTCAAGTCCTGCGGTACGACGATCTTGAAGGTGACCTTCTCGGTCGTGATCGGCTTCAGTTCCCGGGCTACCGGGCCGACTTATCCGTCTGGATACTGCACGCCGGCCGTCTTCGGGCCGAGCGAGACGTTGGAGGCGGCCGCGGCCGCGCCTCCACCGCCGGCTCCGCTTGCACTGCTCGAGTCACTGCAACCGCTGAGCAGACCGCCGCCGGCTGTCGCGGCAGTCAGTCCAAGCGCCCCCGCGATGAGCGATCGACGGCTCAGTCCCGCCGTCGTTCCGGCATCGTTGTTCGGCATGGTTCCTCCAAGGCGGAAGGGTCGGTGCGGAACGAGAAATCCAATAGGATCTAGGATCTTGCACGGGACGATGACATAGAAAGCGTCATTACAGAAGGGATTTCGTAAACTCCCCGAACTTGACGGTCGCGGTCCGCTTCTTGCGCGGGAAACGTTTCCAACTTGCGGCCGGGCGGCCGACTTTCTTGCGGAAACTAACTCGCCGAACCGCCCGTTCTCTAGGGTTCTGGGCATGCCGACCCCGAAGTTCATCCTCCGGCTGCGCGAGAAGATCGGCCACGATCCACTCTTCCTAGCCGGCATCACCGCCGTCGTCCTCGACCCGGACGACCGCGTCCTCCTGGTCCGCCGCGCCGACAACGGCCGGTGGACCCTGATCGCTGGGGTGTTGGAGCCCGGCGAGGAACCAGCCGTGGCGATCCTCCGCGAGATCCAGGAGGAGACCGGCATCGAGGCGGCGGTCGAGCGCCTGGTCAGCTTCGAGGCGATGCCTCCGTCGTCTTACCCGAACGGCGACCAGGTCCAATTCCTCGACCTCTGCTTCCGCTGCCGCCCCCTCTCCGGCGAGGCTCACGTCAACGACGACGAGTCCCTGGAAGTCGGCTGGTTCCCCCTGGACGCCATGCCCGAAATCCCCGAACGCGAACAACGCTGCCTCACCAACGCCCTCTCCCCCGACCCCCTCCCCAAATACACGGGCCGCCCGGCCTAGTCCGGCCGCACCTCCTTGATCGAGCCTCCCCACCGCCGTCGTCCACCGCGCTGCCCACGGAAGAGCCCCAACGCACAGAGTCAGCTAACTGCGGTCGAGAACAACCAGCCACCTACCGACCGCAGGAACCGTGAGGGCAGTTCTGTATCAAGACATCGGTGACGGTTGGTGTGTCAGGACAGCGGTGACGTTTCAGCCGGTCTTGGGCGCTGTCCGGGAGGTCGGCCGTTGCCGCGGTAAGTCACGCCGGGCGCCGGTTTGGTGTGCTCGATGAGCTTGGTCAGGCTCACGCGGCTGACCCCGCTGGTGGAACATCTATCGGGCTGTGAGATACGGGAGTTGGCGCGTCGATCGCCAGCTCAGAGACTTCATTGAGGAGCTGCGAGGACCTCGCTGATGACGTGCCGCCGCGCATCGTTCGCCAGTGCCGGGTTGGTGTCCTTGTGATACGCCGACACGATCAGGGCCTGTGACAGCACGCGCCCGCGTCCGCGGAGCCACGTCGGGTCGTCCACGTCCAGCGCCGCACGGAAATCGTCGCGGACGCTCGCGGGCAGCAGGTACCACACGGGGAACAGGTCGCACGCCGGATCGCCGACACCGCACGTCTCGAAGTCGAGCACCGCGGTCAGCCGGCCCTCCGCCGACACGAGCATGTTGCCCGGCGTCAGGTCCGAGTGCACCCACACCTCGCGCCCGTCGTACGGCGCCGCGAGCGACTCCTCCCACGACGCCAGCGCTGCGCGAGTGTCGATCAGGCCATCCAGCTCGCCGATCGCCTTCCGCGTC
>JAVHVB010000171.1:0-5735 GCA_032160775.1 Pseudonocardiales bacterium
CGCGGCGGCGATCCTGCGCAAGCGACTGCCCGAATTGAAGGTCCGCGTCGTGAACGTCGTCGACCTGATGCGGCTTCAGCCCGACAGCGAGCACCCGCACGGCCTGTCCGATCGTGAGTTCGACACGCTGTTCACCGTCGGCAAGCCGGTGATCTTCGCGTATCACGGCTACCCCTGGCTGATCCACCGGCTGACCTACCGACGGAACAATCACCACAACATCCATGTCCGCGGGTACAAGGAGGAAGGCACCACGACGACGCCGTTCGACATGGTCATGCTCAATGACCTCGATCGGTTCCATCTGGTCATGGACGTCATCGATCGGGTGCCGGGACTCGGCAGTCACGCCGCGTCGCTGCGTCAGGAGATGGCCGACGCTCGGCTCGCGGCACGGCGCTACACCCGGGAACACGGTGAGGACGACCCGGCGATCAGCGGGTGGACCTGGCCTGCGACCCAGCGCGCGGCTGCCGGCGAAGCCTGACCGCGATGCGCATTCTCGTCGTCAATGCCGGGTCGTCGAGCCTAAAGCTGCGGCTGCTCGACGACACCGACGAGGTGATCCGGACGGCGGACCTCGCCGCCGACGCGGACGGGTTCGACGCGACCGCGCTCGCAGCGACGCTCGGTGACTGGCCGAAGCCGGACGTGGTCGGGCATCGGGTCGTCCACGGCGGGACAGAGTTCTCCTCGGCGGCGCGGATCGATGCGTCGGTCACCGATCGGCTGCAGTACCTGACCGACCTGGCTCCGCTGCATCAGCCGAAATCACTCGCCGCGCTGGCGGCGGTCACTGCGGCAATGCCGGATGTCCCCGCAGTAGCTTGCTTCGACACGGCCTTCCACCAGACACTCGCCCCCGCCGCCTACACCTACGCGGTGCCGGCGGCGTGGCGCGAACGGTACGGGGTACGCCGCTACGGCTTCCACGGACTGTCCCACGCCTACGCCTCACGCCGCGCCATCGAGCTCACCGGCCGACCGGCCGACGGCACCCGGATCGTCGTGTGCCACCTCGGTGCCGGTGCGTCGCTGTGTGCGGTGCGGGACGGGCGGAGCGTAGACACCACGATGGGCTTCACGCCACTCGACGGCCTGGTCATGGCAACGCGGTCAGGCAGTGTCGATCCCGGACTCGTCCTCTGGCTCGAGGAGCATGAGCATCTGGGGCCTCGCGAGGTGGCTACCGCGCTCGAGCAGCGTTCCGGCCTGCTCGGGCTCTCCGGAACGGCGGATTTTCGCGAGGTGGAGCGTCGTGCCGCCCTCGGCCAGGCCGAGGCCCGCCTTGCGGTCGATGTCCACCTTCGTTCGCTTGTGGCCGGCATAGCTGCCATGGCGGCGGCGCTCGACGGTCTGGACGTGCTCGTCCTCACCGGCGGAGCCGGCGAGCACTCCCCTACGCTTCGCCAGCGGACCGCCGAGCGGCTCGCCTGGCTCGGCGTCGGCGTCGACGGCTGGCGCAACAGCCAGGTCACCGGCGACACCGACATCAGTGCCGACGACGCGACCGTCGCGTGCGTTGTCGTCGCCGCCCGCGAGGACCTGCAGATCGCCCGCGAGGTCCGCGCGCTGTGCCATACCAGCCCCGCCGGCGCCGATCCGCGGTAGTGTGGCTGCTGCTGGGTCCACAGCCAGCTCGGGCCGAGGCCGCCATAACGCAGGCGGGTCGGGAGCGATTGCTCAACGCCGGGCAGATCGGTGAGCTCCCGTCAGGACGCCGCCATAACCATCCAGGTCGATGACCGTTCGCTGCCCCCTGCTGTGGCGGGCGCGGACGCGTTCGCGACGGATATGGGCGGTTACGTCCATCCTGCGACCCACGGAGCGATTCATGCCGGAGAGCGCGATGCTGACCGACCTCGATACCAAGAGGAAGAACTGACATGAAGCCCGCGCGGGTCCTCCCGTTCAAACAGTCGAGCCCCGACGACGGCGCGGCCTCGGTATATCCCGACTCGCATGCGGCGGTCCTCATGACCCCCGGACCGGTGATCGATACGGACAAGACCGTGTCGCGCATCGAAACGGTGATGAACTTGCTACTGCTGGCAAATCTTTCGGCGGCGTCGATACGCGCAGCGTCGACCTCCGAACACGACAGGCTGCACGCTGCGATGGTCACGTCGGCACTGGATGAGGCGCTCGCTGAACAGCGCAAACTCTGGCTCGAACTGGCGCCTACGGTGACCAGTGGTCTGGACGGTCCGCATCGGTACCGCGACATGACCCGACACGAGCTGGGCCGAGATACCGACATAGCCTCTACCTGACCACCGTGCTCGTCCTGACGAGATCTACGGCGCGCCAGGCTGCCGAGCTGTCGCCAGCTGAAACAGCGCCTCGCGGAGCAGCGCCTGCAGAGACGTAGCCGCTTGAGCGGTCATCCACCGTTCGAGGGCGACCTGACACGCCGCGGTGACCGCGCCAGCCAGGATCATCGGCAGCATGTCGGTGCTGTTGTCGAGGCCGGCGCGTTCCGCGATCGCGTCGGCCAGCACATGCTGCATCGTGACGTTGACCTTGAGATATTCCCCCTGCAGCGCGGGCGCGGACATGACGAGGCGCACCCCGGCGAACCAATCCCGGTCGGGCTCGTTGGCAGCGTCGTCGTAGTGCTCGAGCAGTGCTTCGGTGATCGCCTGCCAAAGATCCTCATCCGGCGGTCGGGCCCGAAGCGCAGCGCCGAGGGATTCGGCTCGGTCGACGCCCAGCGCGCAGATCGCCTGGTATTTGCTGGCGAAGTAGTTGTTGAACGTTCGGGTTGACACGTCGACCGCTGCGGCGATGTCTTCGACGAGGACTTTGTCCAGGCCGCGCTCGATGGCGAGGCGGAGCGCTGCCTGGCTCAGCGCCTGACGAGTGGCGCGCTTCTTGCGTTCACGCAAACCTGCGCGCACGGCGCGCTCAGCAGTGGCAGCTTCGTTCACAATGCCGCATCGTACAGGGAACTTGCGGCATACGCAGATTTACACAAATTGCAAAGTTGCGCATCGCGAAAGAAAGTGTGACGCTGGCCCGATGCGAACCGGAACCGACACGATCGAAGCGCGCAACCTCACCAAGCGTTACGGCACGACGACGGCGGTGGACGACTTGAGCTTCACAGTCCGCGCCGGACTGGTCACCGGATTCCTCGGCCCGAACGGTGCCGGCAAGACCACCACGATGCGGATGATCCTCGGCCTGGACGCCCCGACCCGCGGCGACGTCGCCGTCGGCGGCAAGCACTACCGCGATTTGTCCGCGCCGCTTCGCGAGGTCGGCGCGCTGATCGATGCGAATGCCGTCCACCCCCAGCGCACCGCCTTCAACCATTTGCTGAGCCTCGCCCAGAGCAACGCCATCCCACGCAGCCGCGTCGGTGAGGTGCTCGGCGTCGTCGGGCTCGACAGTGTCGCTGACCGGCGCGTCGGGGGCTTTTCCCTCGGCATGAAACAGCGGCTCGGTATCGCCGCCGCCCTTCTCGGCGACCCGCCTGTCCTGATGTTTGACGAGCCCGTGAACGGCCTCGACCCCGAAGGCATCGTCTGGATTCGTGAGTTGATGCGCGCCTTCGCCGCCGAAGGGCGCACCGTGCTCGTCTCCAGCCACCTGATGAACGAAATGGCGCTCACTGCCGACCACCTCATCGTCATAGGCAGAGGCAGGTTGCTGCGCGACGAAGGCGTCACCGAGTTCGTCGAGGC
Source organism: Pseudonocardiales bacterium (assembly GCA_032160775.1). Taxonomy (GTDB): domain Bacteria; phylum Actinomycetota; class Actinomycetes; order Mycobacteriales; family Jatrophihabitantaceae; genus Jatrophihabitans. The sequence continues at coordinate 3,690 of JAVHVB010000171.1, forward strand.
CAGCTCCGACCAATGGGTGCTCGTGCGCGCCGAACGCCTCGACGCTCTCGCCGCCACGCTCACCGAAGCCGGGGGCCGGGTGAAGTCCGGTCCCGACGCCAGCCTCGAAGTCGCAGGCATGACCAGCATGGCGATCGGACGGCTCGCCGCCTCCACCGGTGCTGTGCTCTTCGAACTCGCCCCGCAACGCGCTTCCCTGGAGGAAGCATTCATGGAACTCACCCACGACAGCGTCGAGTACCAGACGAGCGGGACCACCTCATGACCGCCGCCGCGCTCGCGCCGGTCGAATCCGTCCTTGCCACCACCTATCGAGCGGCACGGTTCGCCGACGTGCTGCGCTCGGAGTGGACAAAGATCCGGTCCGTCCGGTCGACGCTGTGGACGCTGCTTGTCGCCGCGGTACTCGGCATCGGCCTCAGCGCACTCTTCAGCGGCCTCGCCGCGAACGCGTACAGAACCGATTCGGGCGGCGTGCGCACCAACTGGGACCCCACGTCGATAAGCACATCCGGGCTCGGCATAGCCCAACTCGCCCTCGCCGTCCTCGGTGTTCTGGTCATCTCGTCGGAGTACTCGACCGGCGCGATCCGGACCAGCCTCACCGCAGTCCCGTTGCGCGGACGATTCCTCGCCGCGAAGGCGACCGTGATCGCCGCCATCGCGTTCGTAATGGGCCAGGTCATGGCATTCACCGCATTCTTCGTCGGGCAGGCATTGATCTCCGGCGACGCTCCGACGGCGGGTCTCGGCGACCCGCATGTCCTTCGCGCGGTGTTCGGCGGTGGCCTCTACCTGACCCTCATAGCGCTGTTCGGCATCGGCCTCGGCGCCGTGCTGCGCAGCGCCGCCGGCGCCATCACAATCCTCGTCGCGATGCTGTATGTCCTGCCCGGGCTCGCTCAGGCGTTGCCATCGTCGATCAAGGACGTCGTCGACAAGTTCTGGCCGACGAATGCAGGTCAGCAGATCACCACGGTCGTGCGCGGCGACCACACGCTGCCGGCCTGGGCCGGCTTTGCAGTGATGTGCACGTTCGTTGCGATCGTCCTCGCCGCTGCGCACATCCGGCTGCACCGACGCGACGCCTGACCCCGGGGGCCTCGTCGCACGCCGGCTCGGTACGTCGGTTCGAGTCCGATCCGTCCCATAAGGCCCGAATTTTTCGGGCTAAAAGTCCCTCGCCCTCGGCGTGACCTCCCGCACGACGGGCGTTGTTGCCGTCACGGCCGCGCGTCCTTCAAGGAGCGCGGTCCGGTTCAGGTGGAGTTCGCCTGGGGGCAGATGATCTTTCGCTGAGCGCGAGGTAGTGTCGCCCGGTTCGCCCGGTTCGCCCGGACGTGCACCCCCACTGTTCAAGAAACGGATCACGATGACTTCTCGGCGTATTCTCGCGGCCCTCGTCTCAACGGCGATCGCCAGCATGGGCCTGCAGGCGCTCGCCCCGCAGGCGCACGCCAACCCGGCCGGCACCGACCTGGTCATCAACGAGGTGTACGGCGGCGGGGGCAACAGCGGTGCGCCCTACAACGCGGACTTCATCGAGCTGTACAACCCGACGTCGACGAGCATCCCGCTCGCCAACTACAACATCGGCTACTGGTCCGCGACCGGCGGCAGCGGCGGCCAGCTCCACCTCACCGGGAGCGTTCCCGCGAACGACACCTACCTCATCGGCGGCACGACCGGCACCAACGGCTCGCCGCTTCCGCCGCCTGACGTCAGCCTCACGCTCAACATGGCTGCCGGAGCGGGCCGCGTCGTGCTCTACACCGGTGCCGCCACGACCACGACCATCCCGCTGCCGACCGCCGCGAGCGTCGTGGACTTCGTCGGCTTCGGCACCACTGCGGCGACCTTCGAGGGCACCGGACCGACACCCGCCCCGTCGGCCACCGTGTCGGTCTCGCGCAGTGCCACGCACGCGGACACCAACAACAACGCCGCCGACTTCGCGACGGGTGCGCCGTCCCCGCTGAACGCAGCTTCAGGCGTGCCGTCGCCGCTCGCGCTCGGCAACATCGCCGACCAGACGGCCTTCCGCAA
>JAVHVB010000172.1:0-6697 GCA_032160775.1 Pseudonocardiales bacterium
CACGCGTGGCACTTCACCCCGGTGAAACGCTGAGCTTGCACCACCCGGCAAAGGGCAGCACAGTGCAGGAATGACGGACCAGTCGAGCGTCGAGAAGCGGCGGCCGCGGCCCCGGCCGGGGAACCCCGTCCAGCTCGCGCGACGGGTGTCGCACACGGCCCGCAACGTCGCCGAGGTGATGCGCTTCGGGGGTCTCGAGACCGACGAGGAGGACTCGCCGTACACCGTCGTCGCCGAGCGTTCCAACTACCGGCTGCGCCACTACTTCGCCGACGACGCGCCCGCTGAGGGCACGCCAGTGCTCCTGATCCCGCCGCTCATGATGGCCACCGAGGTGTGGGACGTGTCGCCGGGGACGTCGGCGGTGGCCTCGCTGCACGGGGCGGGCATCGACGCGTGGGTCGTCGACTTCGGCAATCCGGACCGCGAGCCGGGCGGGTTGGAACGCAATCTCACCGATCACGTTCTCGCCGTGAGTGATGCCGTCGAGCGGGTGAACGAGGCCACCGGCCGCTCGGTCGTGCTCGCCGGCTACTCGCAAGGAGGCATGTTCGCGTACCAGACCGCGGCCTACCGGCGCGGCAAGGGCATCGACTCGCTCGTCACCTTCGGCTCGCCGGCCGACACCACCACGCCGCTGCCGATCCCGCTGTCGCCCGACGTCGTCGCGCGCCTCGCGGGTGAGCTGGTCGACAGCGGCTTGCTCAAGCGGGTCGCGCTGCCGGGCTGGATGGTGCGGCTCGGCTTCAAGGCGCTGAGCCCGGCGAAGTCGGTTCAGGGCCGGATCCAGTTCCTGCTCGCCCTGCACAACCGCGACGCCCTGTTGCCGCGGGAACGGCAGCGCCGCTTCCTGGACCAGACCGGCTGGACGGCCTACTCCGGACCGGCGATCTCCGAGTTGCTCGAGCAGTTCGTCACGCACAACCGGATGCTCCAGGGCGGGTTCGTCATCGACGACCGGCTCGTGACCCTTGCCGACATCGACCTGCCGGTCCTCACCTTCGTCGGCGCGAGCGACACCATCGGCCACCCCGACGCGGTGCGCGCGGTCCGCCGCGCCGCGCCGCGTGCGCACATCTACGAAGTGACCCTGCCGACCGGGCACTTCGGCCTCGTCGTCGGCTCGACCGCGTCCAGGACGACGTGGCCGGCGGTGGCCGACTGGGTGGCCTGGCGCCGCGGCGATGCCGACCTGCCGGACACAGTCGTGCCTGCCGACAAGATCGAGCCGGGCAAGTCGATTCGGCCGAGCACCGCGGCGACCGCGCTCGCACAGGCGACCGAGGCGGGCCTGGCGGCCGGCCGGGTCGTGCTCACCTCGGCGCGCCGGGCCGCCGGCCTGATGGGCAGCGTCGCGCGCGAGGCACCCACCCAGCTGCCGAAGCTGGCGCGCCTCGAGCAGCTGGACCCGTCCACCCGCATCTCCCTCGGGCGGCTGATCGAGGAGGCCGCGCGCAAGGCGCCGAACAACGTCGCCTTCCTGTTCGGCGATCGCGCCTACCGTTGGGGCGACGTCAGCCAGCGGATCGACAACGTCGTCAAGGGCCTCATCAGTGTCGGCGTGCGGCACGGCGACCGGGTCGGCGTGCTGATGTCCACCCGCCCCAGCGCGTTCACCGTCATCGCCGCGCTGAGCCGGCTGGGCGCCACGGCGATCCTGCTGCGACCCGACGGCGACCCGGCGCGGGAGGCCGGCCTCGGCCGGATCACCTGGGTGATCTCCGATCCGGACCACCTGGACCGGGCCGGCGAGGTGGACGGGGTCACCTGGGCGGTGCTCGGTGGCGGCGGTCCGGAGGGTGAGGTGCGCGCCGGAATCGCAGCGCTGCACTCGGACGCCATCGACATGGAGCTCATCGATCCGGACGAGGTCGAGTTGCCCGCCTGGTACCACGCCAACCCGGACCGCGCCGGCGACGTCGCCTTCGTCCTGTTCACCGGCGAGGGGCCGGCGACCAAGCCGCTGCACATCACCAACCGGCGGTGGGCCCTGTCCGCGCTCGGCACGGCGAGCGCCGCCGCGCTCAAACCCGGCGACACGGTGTACAGCGTCACGCCGGTGCACCACTCGTCCGCGTTGCTGATGAGCATCGGCGGTGCGGTCGCCGGCGGCGCGCGGTTCGCGATGGCCACCTCGGATGACCCGGAAACGTTCTGGGAAGAGGTGCGACGGTACGGCGCGACGCACGTCTCCTACACCTGGACGTCGTTGCGCCGGGTGGTCTACGCGGACCCGAACCCGAACGAGCAGCACCATCCGATCCGGATGTTCATGGGATCCGGCATGCCGCGCAACCTCTGGCGGCGGGTGAACGACCGCTTCCCGAGCGTGCGGGTGCTCGAGTTCTACGCCTCGGCCGAGGGCGAGGCCATCCTCGCCAACGTCAGCGGCCGCGCGGTCGGCTCGATGGGCAAGCCACTGCCCGGCACCGCCGAGGTGCGGGTCGCCCGGTACGACTTCGCCGCGGGCCGGCTGGCCCTGTCGCCGGACGGTCTCGGCCGGGAGTGCCGAGTGGACGAGGTCGGCATGTTGCTGGCCCGGGTGAAGCCGGCCGACCCGACCGTCGAGGGGGCGCTGCGCGGGGTGTTCGAGCCGAACGACGCCTGGCAGTCGACCGGTGACCTGTTCCTGCGCGACGAGCAGGGTGACTTCTGGCTGGCCGGCACCGCCGCCGAGATCGTCCAGACCGCGGACGGCCCGGCGCTACCCGCCGGCCCCCGGTTCGCGCTCGGCACCATCCCGTGCGTCGACCTCGCGGTGGCCTACGGGGTGCGCGACAAGGACGCCGACGTACTGGTCGCGGCCGTCGCCCTCCGATCCGGCGGCGAGCTCAGCACCGCGGACATCGAGAAGGCGCTGGACAAGCTGCCGCCGCCGCAGCGACCGAGCTACGTCCAGATCGTCCCGTCGATCCCGGTCACGACCTGGCACCGGCCGCAATGGCGCCCGCTGCAGGCCAAGGGCGTGCCCACCCCGAACCGCACCCGCCGCGTCTGGCGGCGCGCTGAGGACCGCAGCCACTACGAGGAACTTCACTAACGCAACGAACCTCGCATCGCGGGTGTCTACTTCCCGTGGAGGTGTTGGTGCTACGCGAGGTCGGCTTCGCGGGGTTCGTTCGCGAGAACACGCCCGCGCTGCTGCGCACGGCCTACCTGCTGACGGGTAACGGCGGCTCGGCCGAGGAGCTGGTGCAGGACACGCTCGTCCGGCTCTACCCGAAATGGGACCGGGTGGCGGCCGCGGACGTGCCGCTGGCGTACGTGCGCCGCTCGCTGACCAACGCCTACATCAACCAGAACCGCCGAGGAGCCTCCCGGCGGGAGTTCGCGTACGAGGACGTCCCCGAGCGCGTCGACCCGCGCGACGTCCTGAACCAGCTCGCCGACCGCGACGAGATCTGGGCCGGACTGAAACTGCTGTCCGACCGCCAGCGCGCGGCACTCGTCCTGCGCTTCTTCGAAGACCTCTCCGATGAGCAGACCGCCGCCGCGCTCGACTGCCGGGTCGGCACGGTGCGCAGCCTGATCAGCCGAGGCCTCGCGATTCTGCGCGAGCACATGACCGAGGTGCCCCGCCATGACTGAGCCGAACGACCCGTTGACCGATGCGTTGCGCGAGAGCCTGCGCAGGCACGCTGCCGACGCCCCGGCCGGTGACAGCCTCGCCGAGCGGATCATGTCGGCGGCGTCCGCTCAGCAGCCGCGCGATCCCCGGCCGGCCGCCGACCGGCGCGGCTGGCGCACCTGGACCCTGCCGCTGATCGCGGCGGGGGCGGTTGCCGGCGTCGTGGCTGCCGTCGTGGGGATCGAGAACTTCCGGCCGGAGGCGAGCCACAACCCGCCGGGCAATGCGACGCCGTCGGCGCTGGGGACGCTCCCGACCGCGCCGACGTCCAACCCCGCGACGCTGCCGGTGACACCGTCCGAAACCGCCTCGACTGTTCCGTCCGGGCTGACCGGCGTGCGGATCGCGGATCTGACCTTCGTCGGCGACAACGACGGCTGGGCACTCGGCTCGGCCGACTGCGTGAGCGGGCCGGGCCGGTGCACGGCGATGTGGCGCACGACCGACGGTCACACCTGGGCGAGCATGCCCGGAGCGCAGTTCAACGTGCCCGGCGTCAAGGCCTGCGCCGACCCGTGCGTGCAGAGCATCCGGTTCGCCAACGACCAGACCGGCTATGCGTTCGGCCCGGAGGCCTTCTTCATGACGGAGGACGGCGGCCGCTCCTGGGCCGAGCAGTCCGGCGGTGCGCTCGCGCTGGAGACGCTCGACAACAACGTCATCCGCGTCACTGCCAACCCGCCGAGTGGCTGTCCTGGTCCGTGCAACATCACTGCCAGCACGTCGGCGATTGGTTCCGACTCCTGGACGAAGGCCTTCGAAGCGCCCGATGTTGGGATCACGACCGCGGTTCTCGCTCGCGGCGACGCAAACGCCTATCTGCTGCTCGAGCGCAACACCGCCGGCGGCGGCGATGCCCGCTCGACGCTCTATCGCTCCGCCGATGACGGACACACGTGGGTATCGAGCGGGGAGCCGTGCCCACAGCTCACGAACGAGGACGACAGCATCGCTATCGCCGCAGGCGGCGGCGGCAGGGCCACCGTGCTATGTCAGGACCGCGGATCAGGGCGTGGCGCCTTCGTGATCACGTCGGACGACGCGGGCGCCACGTTCACCCGCCGGGGTGCGGCACTGGACTCGGGCGCCGTTTCGCTGATCGCCGGTGATCCAAACACCGTCCTCGTTGCCGCTGGCGCACGAGGACTCGCGCGCAGCACGGACGGATGGGCGACCTGGCGCTGGGTGTCTGACGTCAGCGGCGAGATCGGCTTCGTCGGCTTCGAGTCGGAGACCGTGGGCCGCGCGGTGTCCGCCGACGGTACGACCATCTGGACGACGCGCGACGGCGGCGCCACCTGGCGACCCGCCATCATCGGTTGATTCACGGCTTCGGCGGTCACAATGCGGTGTGGGCAGAACCAAGCAGGCGGGCAAGCGGCTCGTCCTGGAGACGACGGGCTGGTTGCTCCTGCTCGGCGGCATCGCGGCGCTGGTGCTGCCCGGCCCCGGCCTGCTGATGATCGTGGGCGGCCTGGCGCTGCTCTCCCAGCAGTACGAGTGGGCCCGCAAGCGCCTGGACCCGGTCAAGAAGCGCGCGCTCGAGGCCGCCGCCGACGGAGTGGAGACCTGGCCGCGGATCCTGCTGTCCTGCCTCGGCGGGGGCGCGCTGCTCGGCCTCGGCGTGCTGTGGTTCGTGGATCCGCAGGCCCCTGGCTGGTGGCCGCTCGACGACCGGTGGTGGCTGCCCGGCGGCCGGACCGCAGGCGTCTCGATCGGCATCTCCGGACTGATCGCGCTCGGTCTGATCGTCTACAGCATCCGGAACTTCCGCGAGATCAAGGCAAACGACCCCACGCCCTGAACTCAGGTGGACCAGGCGTCGAGGCTGTACACCACCTGGGAGACCGAGATCGCCGCCTTGTGTGGATGGAGTACCAAGTCGGGGGAAACACCCAAGCCGTACCTGGTGCCGCCGTCCAGCAGCGCCGGCCGGAATACGACGGTCATCGATTGTGCGCGGCCACCGGTGCCGAGCACCGAGCGCTGCGCAGGAAGCATGGCAACGAAGTTGGGCCCGGGAGCTTCCGGATAGACATCGGGTCGGACCAAAAATGTCGCACCGGCGCCACTCGCCCGGTACCGAAAGGAGATCGTGAGGGTCGACCGGTACGGCGTGGCACTCGCCGGCAGCCTGAACTGTGGACCGCCCGAGGCGCCGCCGCTGCACGAGTTGGCGCCACACCTCGCGAAGCCGGCGTCAGCCTGATACCGCACGATGTGCATGCTGCCGGGCAACGTCGGTACGACACCTCGACGCGCGGCCTGGTGGGTCGCTGACGTGTGGTGGACCGAACTGGCAACCGCAACCGCGGATACGGCGAGCCCGCCGACACACACGCTGGTGAGCAAGGCCGGAAGAAGTCGACGCATGATTTCTCCAAAAAGAACGCCGCCGAATTCGGTCGCGGCGACGGTACACCCCGATCCAGCCGGTCAGTGTGTATCACCCGATCTGTCCCACCCTCCTGCTCGATGACCGGACCTAGGAGCAACGCCATGAAGACCCTGACTCTCGCCGCCCTGACGACGCTGGCCGCGTCGGCTTGCCTGCTCGCCGTGCCGCAGGTCGCCTCGGCCGCGCCGGCCTGCGGCGGCAACTCGCTCGCCGTGACGGCCACCCGCGAACAGGGTGCAACCGGGCACGGCAACTTCGTGCTGCTGTTCCGCAACACGAGCGCCAGCCCGTGCACGCTGTTCGGCTACCCCGGCCTGGACGCGGTGAACGCCTCCGGCGGCGTCATCAAGCACGCGCGCCGCACGTTGACCGGTTTCACCGGCGGCAGCTCGCACGGGCTGCAGACGATCCGGGTGCGGCCCGGCCAGTACGCGTCGGCCGACGTCGAGTGGCTGAACTTCGACCCCGCCACGGCCGGCGCCTGCCGCTTCTCGCACGGCGTCGCCGCGACGCCCGCCAACACCGGGAACACGGTGCACCTGGCCCGCTCGGTCAGCGTCTGCCGCCTGCAGGTGCACCCGACCGTCGCCGGCCGCACCGGCAACAGCTGACCACCCTTCGCGAGTGGGCTGTGAGAGCGCGAGTGGGCGCCTGCGGCGGCCCACTCGCGC
>JAVHVB010000173.1:0-10696 GCA_032160775.1 Pseudonocardiales bacterium
GCGCGGGATCTTCGCCGAGACGGCAGCACACGTGGAGCTCGTCGAGTCGGTGCGCGGCAACACCCCCGACCTGGCGCACGTGTGGCAGTTCGACGACGACGCGCTCGGCAAGCTCACCGAAGCCGGCAAGGACGTCACCGACGCCGCGGTCACCAAGCGGCGGGGCGCCGTGGGCCTCGACGACCTCGCGTCGATCATCTACACCTCCGGCACCACGGGGCGGCCGAAGGGCTGCGAGCTGACCCACCGCAACTTCATCTCTGAGTCGGTCGAGCTGCTCGACCTGCTGGAGGACTTCTTCAACGCCGACACGTCGACCCTGCTCTTCCTGCCGATCGCGCACGTCTTCGGCCGGGCCATCGAGATCGGCGCGCTCGCGGCCGGGTGCACGCTGGGGCACACCGCGGACGTCAAGAACCTCATCGAGGATCTCGGCGCGTTCAAACCGACGTTCGTGCTCGCCGTGCCCCGCGTGTTCGAGAAGGTCTACAACACCGCAAAGCAGAAGGCGCACGCCGACGGCAAAGGACGCATCTTCGACCGCGCCGAGACGGTCGCGATCAAGTACTCCGAGTCCACGCAGCGCGGCTCGGTCTCGCCTCTCCTACGGCTCGAGCACCTGCTGTTCGACAAGCTGGTGTACGGCAAGCTGCGCGCCGCCCTCGGCGGCCAGTGCGTCGCGGCGGTCTCCGGCGGCGCGCCGCTCGGCGCCCGGCTCGGCCACTTCTTCCGCGGCATCGGCGTGACGATCTACGAGGGTTACGGACTCACCGAGACGACCGCCGGCGTCACCGTCAACCGGCCGAACGCGGTGCGGGTCGGCACCGTGGGCAAGCCGATCGGCGGCGTCACCGCGCGGGTCGCCGACGACGGAGAGTTGTTGTTCAAGGCGCCGAACATCTTCCGCGGCTACTGGAAGAACCCGGAGGCCACCAAGGAGGCGCTCGAGAGCGAGGGCTGGTTTCACACCGGCGACATCGGCGAGTTCGACGAGGACGGCTACGTCCGCATCACCGGCCGCAAGAAGGAGCTGATCGTCACCGCGGGCGGCAAGAATGTCGCGCCCGCCGTGCTCGAGGACCGGGTCCGCGCGCACTGGCTGGTCAGCCAGTGTCTCGTGGTCGGCGACCAGAAGCCGTTCATCGCTGCGCTCATCACCATCGACCCGGACGCGTTCCCGACCTGGTTGGAGAAGAACGGCCGGCCGGCGGACACGAAGATCGCCGACCTGGTCGACGACGAGGAGTTGCGTGCCGAGGTGCAGACCGCGATCGACGACGCGAACAAGGCGGTCAGCAAGGCGGAGTCGATCCGCAAGTTCGCGATCCTGCCCGAGGACTGGACGGAGTCCGGCGGCCAGCTCACGCCGTCGCTCAAGCTGAAGCGCAACGTGGTGCACAAGGAAGCGGCTGGCGAGATCGAGGCGCTCTACAGCGGCAGCAAGTCGGATTGATCCGCCCGAGCGTGCGCGCACCGTCCCGGCCGCTGGCCCTGCTTGCCGCGCTCGCACTGTCCGGCACCGCGCTCTTCCTGGCCGCACCGCTCGCCTCGGCGCACGTGACGGTCAACTCCGCCGACGCCGAACAGGGCGGCTACGCCGTCCTCACCTTCCGGGTGCCGAACGAGACGGACACTGCGAGCACGACCAAGGTGACGGTCGCGCTACCCACCGGCCACCCGATCGCGTCGGTCGCGGTGCAACCGCACCCGGGCTGGTCGTTCACCACGAAGACGACCAAGCTCGACCCACCGGTGACGACCGACGACGGCGAGGTGACCGAGGCCGTCAGCCGGATCACCTGGACGGCGGACAGCGCGGCATCCGCGATCAAGCCTGGCGAGTTCGACGAGTTCAACATCAGCGCCGGGCCGCTGCCCGCCGTCGACCGCCTGACCTTCCCGACCCTGCAGACCTACAGCGACGGCAAGGTCGTCAAATGGGTCGAGCGGGCCGCGCCGGGCAGCACGGATGAGCCGGCGCACCCGGCTCCGACGCTCGACCTGCCCGCACCGGGCGACAGCGACGGCTCGCCGAGTTCGTCGACGGCCTCGCCCGCTTCGCCGATGGTCAGCGGCGAGGCGGCCGACTCCGACGCGGCGAGCGAGGGCGCGGCGACCACCGGCATCGTGCTCGGGGGGATCGGCGTCGTGCTGGGCGCAAGCGCCCTTGCGCTGGCCGCCCGGCGGCGCAACGTCAGCTAGCGCGCTCGACTCAGGGTTCGAGCGAATCCTGCGGCCGACCGGGATCAGCCGTCGAGCAGTCCGCGCAGGCGACCGGCCAGGACGTCCCACCGCCACTCGCGCTCGACCCACCCACGCCCCGCCGCGCCCAGCCGGGCGCGCAACGCGTCGTCGGTCAGCAGCTGGACGAGCCGGTCGGCGACCGCGCCCACGTTGCGGCCGTCGACGAGAAAGCCGGTCCGCCCGTCCAGGACCGCGTCAGGCGCACCGCCCGAGTCGCCGACCACGACCGGCAGACCGGCCGCCGACGCCTCGAGGAACACGATGCCCAGGCCCTCGACGTCCATCCCGGCTCGGCGCGTGCGGCACGGCATCGCGAACACGTCGCCCGCCGCGTAGTGCGCCGGCAGCTCCTCGTGCGGAACACCGCCGGTGAACACGACCGAGTCGGCGACGCCCAGCGACGCTGCGAGCGTGGTCAGTTCGTCCCGGTAGCGGCCCGCGCCGACCAGCAGCACCGCGGCATCGCGCAGCCGGTGCTGCACGAGCGGCAGTGCGTGCAGCAGGGTGTCCTGACCCTTGCGCGGGACGAGCCGGGAGACGCAGACGATCACCGGCCGGTCGCCGAGGCCGTACCGGCGACGCACGTCCCCGCCGTCGACGTCCGGCCGGAACGTGTCGACGTCGACGCCGGGCGTCAGCTGGACGAGCTCCGCCCCGCCGCCGAACGCGCCGGCCAGCCGCTGCCGGAAGTACTCGCCGAGATAGGTCACGACGTCGACGTTCGCGCCGATCCGGCGCAGCGCCTGCCGGCCGCCGGGCAGCATCGCCCAGGCCGCCTCGTGCCCGTGCGTGGTCGCCACGATGCGCTCGGCGCCCGCGGCGCGCAACGCCGGCGCGAGCAGTCCGAGGGGTGCGGCGGCACCGAACCACACGGCGGTGCAGCCGAACTCGACGAGCGCCTCGACCGCACGCCGCCGCGCACCCGGTGTGGGCAGCAGCAACCCGGTCGAATGGCGCAGCACCGGGAACGGCTGGGCCACGTCGAACGCCGCCGAGCCCGGATGGTCCGATGCGTAGACGACCACTGAACCGGCAGGCTGCCGCACCGCGAGACCGTGCACGAACGACTGGATGCCGCCCTGGCGGGGCGGGAAGTCGTTGGTGACGATCAGCGTGCGGCGCGGGGTGCTCAACGGCCGAGCTGCGCCGTCAGGTAGTCGCGCCACTGCGCGACGAACTCTGCGGTGCTCTCGTGCAGCACCTTCCGCAGGCCGGTCGCCACGGCGTCGTCCGACGACTCGGGTGACGCACCGACGATCTTGTAGAAGCGCACCAGGCCGTCCTGACCGGCTCGCTCGGCGATGAGCCGGCAGGCGAGCCACGACCCCTCGTAGGCCTGCGCCGACTGGCCCGGGGTACTGAACCGGTCGGGCGTGGGCAGCGCCGCCGGCACCCGGCCGTGCCGCACGTCCGCAGTCAGCTCGGCCGCCACGGTGGCTGCCGACTGGCCGCTGCCGAGATTGCCGACGTAGTCGGCGAACCCCTCGATGAGCCAGGTGGGTGAGGCGGCCGACGTCGCCGCCGCACTGGCGATGTGCGTGACCTCGTGCCGGATGACGATCTGCCGGCCGATGTCGCTCAGCTGGGCAAGCGCGTCCGAGTTCACGATGAGCCGCTGGCCGTACACCCCGCCGGTGACCGGGTCCTGCCCATCCGAGACGGCGACGGCGGCCACGGTCAGCGCCGCATCGGCCGATTCGCCCGCCTCGGCCAGCAGCTCCGGCTGCGACGCCGGCACGAGCACCGCGACGTCCTGGGTCCAGTCCTGGCCCCAGACCGCGCTGACGGCGGGCACCGCCGCATCGACGATCGCCTCGACCGCGGCCGCCGTACTGGCGACATCGGCCGTGCCCGCCGCGGAGGGATGGAACAGGACCAGGCTGTGTGCCCCGCGGCGCACCGCCAGCGGCCCGAAGTCCCACGGGCCCTGCCAGCTGCGGCCGCCCGCCTGCGCCAGGCTGTCGTCGGCGGCGAGCACGACGCGGCCGTCGTGCCGGACGAAGGTCAACCACAGGTCGTGCTGGGTCGGGATCGGGTCGACGCCGCGGAGCGCGTACTGCAGCGAGACCCGGGCGATCAGCGCGCCGGTGTCGAACTTGCGGCCGGCGGCCGCCTCGGCGCCCGACGAGTCCGTGCGGCCCTCGAGGTGGTAGCTCCAGCCGCCGAGTGGGACCCGCGCCAGGTTCGCGAACATCTGCTGCTGCCTGACCCGGAAGCCGGCCGCCTGTTCCGCCGGGTCGAGATCGGCGGCGAAGGCCGACCGGTCGCGATGCAACACGGCCGTGCCGTGGCGCGCTAGCAGTTCCCGGACCTGGGCGAGCGTGGGCGCCGAGCGGTCGGGCGACGACGAGCAGCCGGCGAGCAGTGTTGCGCCCAGCACGGCCAGCGCCATCAGCCCGGCGCGGAGGACGGGCCGGCGCTCGGTCACGCCGTACAGCCTGCCAGTCGGCCCCTTAGGGAGTGAGCCGGGTGGCGCCGGTGATCTGGCCGTTGAACGCCGACAGCGGAACCACCGAGACGTTCTGCCCCTCGGTCGGCGCCGAGACCATCATCCCGTTGCCGATGTAGATCGTGACGTGCCCGATCGGCTGGTAGAAGAAGATCAGGTCGCCGGGCACCAGCTCGGACAGCGGCACGTGCGTGCCGTAGTTGTACTGGTCGGCCGCCGAGTGGGGCAGGCTGACACCGGCGTGCGCCCAGCTCGCCATGGTGAGCCCGGAGCAGTCGAAGGAGTACGGCCCGGCTGCGCCCCATACGTACGGCTTGCCGACCTGGGCGAGGGCGAACTCCACGGCCTTCTCGGCAGCGGCGCTGGGCGCCGCGGCGAGCTTCAGGTTCGCGATCTTGGTCACCGAGAGCGCGGGGTTGGTGGCCCGCTCGTACGCGTACTGCTGCGCCGAGTTCAGCGTGGCCAGCAGGATCTGGTACTTGCGGATGCGGTCGGTGACCCGTTGCTTCTTCTTCGCGAGGGCGGCCCGCTGGTCGCGCGCCGCGGCGAGCAGTTCGTTCGCGCGATCCAGCGCGTGCGCGGCGGTGTCGCGGGCGGTTGCCACCGCGCCGACCACTTGCGCGTTGTGCGTGGAGATCATGTCCAGCGTGCCGAGCCGGTCGAGGTAGTTGGTGCCGCTGCTGCTGTCGAGCAGCGCTCCCGCAGCGCCGAAGTCGTCGCTGCTCTCGTACTGCGCCTGGACGAGCTGCGCGAATTCGAGGTGCGCCGTCCGGTACGCGGCGCTCGCGGCGGCGGCGTCGGTGCTCGCCCGCTCGGCGGCCCTCTCGCGCTGCCGCACCGCGACCTGGGCCTGGTTGTACTGCTCGACGAGCTGCGAGTTGTTCAGCGCCAGGTGGCCCAGCCGCTTCTGGACCGAGGTCACCGTCTGCGGGTGATGGGGATGCGGAGTCGCCGCGGCCAGGGTGGGCGCGACCACTGCGGCAGCACCCAGCGAGACCAATGCGATCAGGGGACGAACACGACGCGCGAAAGCGATCGCCACGGTCGGCAGATCTCCTCTTCCTCTACCGCCTACCGAGTTAGCTGACGGGTTCGGGCGGGAAGGTTGCCCTACGAAGAGCTCGCGTGGTTATTCGCGCTGATGGCGCGGATCGACACGTCAGCCCCCCGATTCACCCCAGGGGTTCCATGTGGGTCCCCGGTTCGCTCCCCGGACGGGCGACATGCTCGCCTGCCAGGAGACCGTGCGATTCGGCGGAACCCTCCGGCGACGGCCACGGGTTGGTCGCCCAGGAACCGGAAGGTCTCGGAAAGGTTACGACCCCCTCTCCGGCTGTGCAAACCCGACCCCCCTGTTCTGTTGATATCCGCGTGCGCGGGTCACGCGATCCCCCGTTTTGCGGGGATCTCGGTGCGCACGAGGCGCAGCGGGGGTATGAGGCCGGCTCCGGCCAGGCTGTCGATGGCCGCCTGTTCGTCGTCGTCGAGGTCGACCCGGACGCTCGGCAAACCGAGCAGCACGGTCACCACGCAGTCGTTGCACGCGACGTCGCGCGCCACGCAGGTGTCGCAGTCGATCAGCATCCGCTCACTCCGTCCGTCGGCACCGGTCTCCCGGTTCGCGTCGGACGCTAGGTGGACCGTCCGACAGTTTTGCCGCCAGCCGGTCAGCCGAGCCGCTCGAGCAGCACCGCAGCGGGCGCCGACCAGGCGCCGTCACGCGCGGTGTCCAGCACGATCTGCCGGTCGCTGGTCACGACCACGACCGGCCGGCCGGCCGGTTCGGCGGCGACCAGCCGGCGGATCAGGTCGTCGGCGATCTCGTCCGGCGCGCTGAACAGCACCCGGACGCCGCGCGGCACCGCGGGTTGCGCCGGAGGCCGCTCGCCGCCGTCGAACACGACCGTGATCTCGGCACCCGTCTGGGCCGCGAGCGCGGCCACGCCGCCCACCAGCCGAGTGCGCTGCTCGGCCAGCGGGAGCTCGCCGTAGCCGGTCTTGGTCACGTTGTAGCCGTCGACGACGAGATGGACGTGCGGCAGCGCCAGCAGCCGGTCGAGGGCCGCCGCGTCGTCGGCGCCACGCCGGCCGCCGCCCGGCTCGGCCGAGGACACCAGGTCTCCGGGGCGCAGTGTCGGCGGCGGCAGGGAGAGCTCGCGACGCAGGCCGCCGGCCGCCTGGACCAGCGTGTCGATCAGCAGCCACAGCCGCGCGTCGTCGACGTCGCGCTCGGTGCGCGAGCCCCGCCGCGCGGACTCGGCGGAGCGTGCCGCTTCGGCCTGCCGCGCCTTCTGCCTCCGCAATTCGGCGTCGTGAGTGGCGGCCTGCGCCTCGAGGCGGGCCCGCAGGGCAGCGGCGTCGGCGATCGCCGCGTCCCGCTCGCGCTCGGCCTGGCGCAGTTCGCGGGTCCGGTCCCGCACCGTCCTGCGCAGTTCCGCCAATTCGTGGGCCGTCTGCTCGGCAGCAGCGGAGACGGCGTCGCGGGTGCGGGCAGCCTCGCCGCGCAGCTGGGCGCGGGTCTCGGCGAGTTCCGCACGCAGCCGGTCCAGTTCCTCGCGCTGTCCGCTGGCGGCGCCGTGTTCGGCCATCCACCGGCGGGTGGCGTCGGCCAGCACGTCGGCCCAGCCGTGCGGCCGGGTGAGGTAGGCGACGACCGCGACGTCGACCGGGTCCGCGGCCGCCGTCGAACCGCCGTCGCGGATCGCGGCGGCGAGTTCCGGCGACGCTTTCTCGACCACCTCGGCCACCTTCGCGCGAAACGTGTCGTCGGCGTCGAGCGCGGCGGCCAGCGCCACCGCGCCCAACCGGCGCCGGCGGGCCGGAGCGATCCGGGCGAAGGGCCGCAACGACGGTGGCACCTCGTCGGCCGGCAGCCGGCCGAGGACGTCCGCAGCGACAGTGACCACCTGCATGCGGGCCGGCTCGACGAGCGCGGCCGGCGCGGCGGCGGCGTCGGGCGTCTCCACGTTCCGCAGGGTACGTGCGCGCCGGGCGGGCCGGGGTGCGTGGCGCGTCTGCGCGGTTTCGTCGGACCCCGCGCCTACCGTCCGAAGCGTGACGAGCACCGCGCAGCAGCTGACCCTGGACGAGCTGGGCGAGCCGCTGCGCACCACCACCTTCGTGGTCGTCGACCTCGAGACGACGGGCGGTTCGGCCGGCGCCGACGCGATCACGGAAGTCGGCGCGGTGAAGGTGTGCGGCGGCGAGGTGCTCGGTGAGTTCCAGACGCTGGTCAATCCGGGGCGCTCGATCGATCCGTTCGTCAGTGTCCTGACCGGGATCACCGACTCGATGGTGCATACGGCGCCCGACGTCGGCGCGGTGCTGCCGAGCTTCCTCGAGTTCGCCCGCGGCTGCGTGCTCGTCGCGCACAACGCGCCGTTCGACATCGGTTTCCTCAAGGCGGCCGGCGCCTCGCTGGCGATCCCGTGGCCCGGGTTCGCCGTCGTCGACACCGCGCTGCTCGCCCGTCGCGTGCTCACCCGCGACGAGGTACCCAACTGCAAGCTCAGCACACTCGCGCAGCATTTCCGCGCGGCCACGAAACCCACCCACCGCGCGCTCGACGACGCCCGCGCCACGGTCGACGTGCTGCACGGTCTGATCGCCCGGCTGGGCAACCTGGGCGTGCACTCGTTGCCGGAGCTGTCGGCGTTCACCTCGCAAGTCACCGAGGCGCAACGCCGCAAGCGTCACCTGGCCGATCACCTGCCCGCCGGTCCGGGCGTCTACATCTTCCGCGACGCGCAGGGCCGGCCCCTGTACGTCGGCACGAGCCGCAACATCCGCTCCCGGGTCCGGCAGTACTTCGTCGCGAGCGAGACGCGCAGCCGGATGGGCGAGATGGTCGGCATCGCCGAACGCGTCGACCCCATCGCGTGCGCGCACGCGCTCGAGGCGCAGGTGCGCGAACTGCGCCTCATCGCCACGCACAAGCCGCGGTACAACCGCCGGTCCAAGTTCCCCGAACGGTCGGTGTGGCTCAAGCTGACGGTCGAGCCGTTCCCGCGGCTATCGGTGGTCCGCGACCGGCGGTCCGACGGCGCCGCGTACCTCGGCCCGCTGCGCTCTCAGCGGCAGGCCGAGGCGGTCCGCGACGCGATCCACGACGCCGTCCCGTTGCGCCAGTGCAGCGACCGGCTCTCGCTGCGGCGCGTGGTGCGCGCCGCCTGCGTGCTCGCCGGCATCGGCCGCTGCGGCGCCCCGTGCGAAGGCGGCGTGTCGCCGGAGCAGTACGCGTCGATGGTCGAGCTCGTCACTTCGGCCTGGGCCGGGGACGTGCGCCCGCTCGTCGAGCCGCTCGAGCGCAAGATCGAGAAGCTCTCCCAGGCCCAGCGCTACGAGTCGGCCGGTGTGGCCCGCGACCGCATCGCCACGGTCGTGCGCGCGTGCGCGCGGATGCAGCGGCTGGCCGCGCTGCACACCATCGCCGAGCTGGTGGCGGCCCGGCCCGACGGCGCGGGCGGTTGGGAACTCGCAGTCATCCGGTCCGGCCGGCTCGCGGCGGCCGCGCACGCCGAGCGCGGCGTCCGGCCCGGGCCGGTGGTCGAGGCGCTACAGGCGACGGCCGACGTCGTCGACGACACGCACGTGCCGCTCGCCGAGGAGAGCGAGTGCATCCTGCGCTGGCTGGAAGAACCGGGCGTCCGACTCGTCTCGGCGACCCATCCGTGGGCGATGCCCGCGTTCGGCGCCGGGAGCCTGCGTGGCTACCTCGCCACCCACCGCGACCCGGACCCGTTCACCGACCGGCGCCGGCTCCCTGTCGCGAGCCGCCCGGCCCGCTCTAGATTGACTGCGTGACCGCACCCGCCGAGGCCCGGAAATGATCACCGCGATCGTGATGATCTCGACCGAGTCGGACAAGATCCCCGAGGTCGCCGCGGCGATCGCCGAGTTGGACGGCGTGAGCGAGGTGTATTCGGTCGCCGGTGACGTCGACCTGATCGCGATCGTCCGGGTCCGCGAGTTCGACACGATCGCCGAAATCATCGCCGGCCGGCTGTCCAAGGTTCCCGGCGTATTGCACACCGACACCCACGTCGCGTTCCGCGCCTACTCCCGCCACGACCTCGAGTCGACGTTCTCCATCGGCCTCGAATAGCCACCGGGCCGTGGAGGAGTACCTGCGGACCGAGCGGCTGGTGTTGCGCAGGTTCACCGCGGACGACGTCGACCTGCTCGTCGAGCTCGACAGCGACCCGGCAGTCATGCACTTCGTCACCGGCGGCGAGCCGACGAGTCGTCAGGAGATCGTGGACGACGTCCTGCCGGCATTCCTGTCCTACTACGACCGCTTCGCGGGGTTCGGGTTCTGGGCAGCGTTGGACGCAGCGAGCGGCGAGTTCCTCGGCTGGTTCCACCTGCGGCCGGCGCCGGAGGACCCGCCCGATGTGGTGGAACTCGGCTACCGCCTGCGTCGGGCCGCCTGGGGGCGTGGTTACGCCACCGAAGGCTCCCGCGCGCTGATCGCCAAGGCCTTCACCGATCTCGGCGTGCGCCGCGTGCACGCCGAGACGATGGCCGTGCACGACGCGTCGCGCGCAGTGATGGAGCGCGCCGGCCTGCACCACGTGCGGACGTTTCACCAACCGTGGCCCTACCCGATCCCGGGCGACGAGTTCGGCGACGTCGAGTACGCGGTGACGGTGCAGGAGTGGCAGGACGCCTCCGGCGCGCGGTGATCAGGAGCGGTCGAGGCGCTGCAGCCACTCGTTGTACGCGTCCCGCGCGGCGTCGTCCTCGTCGACGTCGGAGCCGGCCACGCCGGTGTGCTCGGTGAAGGTCGCGCCGCGGGCCTGCTCGAGCCAGCCCTTCGTCACCGGCGACCGATCGACGACCCGCAGCCTGTTTGCGACCAGGGCGACCATGACGAGCGCCATGATCGCGTCGCCGCCGAACCACATGATGGCGCCGCCCGTGTGCGTGTCCGACAGCGGATCGACGGCCAGGACGGACGGCGCCAGGTGCACCGCCTTGGTGCCCTGCATGAGCACGATGCCG